>NZ_DCBW01000039.1:10145-119129 GCF_002313585.1 Microbacterium sp. UBA1097
TTTCGTGCGTTCGGGATGCCTGTTCGCGCAGCGGCGCCCTCTGCGGATGAATCTCGCAGGTAGGCGAACTCACCGGCGTAGGACGTTTGAGGGCTCAGTCGTCCTACGCCCAGGATTCCTCCTACCTCGGAAAGTCCATGCGAAGCATCCTGCCTCTGCCTGAGAGCGTCGGAGCGCCGACGTAGGCTGGCGGCCGTGCTGACCACATTGGCAATCGAGGGCTACCGCTCCATCCGAAGCCTGGTCCTGCCGCTCTCGCCGTTGACGGTTGTAACCGGCGCGAACGGAAGCGGAAAGTCGAGCCTGTATCGCTCGTTGCGTCTGCTGGGGGCCGCGGCGCGGGAAGGCGCCATCCGTGCCCTCGCCGCTGAAGGCGGTTTTCCGGGTACGTTGTGGGCCGGGCCTGAGGCCGGCGCGCCGACGAGCGGTCCCGTGCAGGGCACGGTGCGGAAAGGACCGATCGCGCTGCGACTGGGTTTCGGGTCGGATGCCGCGGGCTTCGGCTACGCCATGGATTTTGGCATCCCGATCCCCGCCACAACGATGTTCTGGGCAGACCCCGAGATCAAGGCCGAGGCCGTCTGGGGTGGGTCGGTGCTTCGCAACGGCTCGCTCGTCTGCGAGCGACGCGGCGCGATCTACCGTGTTCGCACCGACGCCGGTTGGCAGATGGCGCAGAGAGGGCTCGCACCGTGGGAGAGCATGCTGGCGGAATTCGGCGACATGGATGCCGCGCCAGAGGTCTTGGGCCTTCGCTCAGGCCTGCGCGACTGGCGTTTCTATGACGCGGTCCGTACTGACGCTGACGCTCCCGCTCGACGTCCCGCCATCGGCACACGGACTCCGATCCTGGCGTCCGATGGGAGCGATCTGGCCTCGGCGCTGCAGACCATCCGGGAGCAGGGTGATCCCCACGCACTCGACGCAGCGATCGAGCTCGCGTTCCCCGGCAGCAGGCTTGTCGTCACTGACCACACGGGGAGGTTCGAACTCTCGCTGCGACAGCCGGGGATGCTGCGGCCCCTGTCTGCGCCCGAGCTGTCCGACGGGACGCTGCGCTACCTCGTGTGGGTGGCGGCTCTCATGAGCACACGGCCCGCGAGCCTCATCGCCGTCAACGAACCCGAGACCAGCCTGCATCCCAGCATCCTGGAGCCACTCGCGGCGATGCTCACGGATGCGGCGACCCGAGCCCAGATCATCGTCGTCTCGCACTCGAAGACGCTCGTCGACGCGCTGGAGAGGTCCGGCGCGACGGTTCACACGCTGGAGAAAACAGGCGGGGAGACGCGACTTCGAGGTCAGGGGTCGCTCGACGCTCCTGCGTGGGTCTGGCCCACGCGCTGATCGCCCGCGAGCGGGCGGTGCCCGCGAGTCAGTCCTCCGAAGCCGGGCTGCGTCGCCGGCGAACCAGAACGACGACTCCCCAGACCAGCCCGCCGACTACCGCGACGACGGCAATCCAGGGGACGAGGAAGCCGAGCGCAACAACGATGCCGTTGAGCGTTGCGACCAGACCGTTCCAGCCGGCCACCAGGCCGTCCCAGAACCCCGCGGGGTTGGCGTCGACAGCCTCGTGACGCACGGTGATTGACACGCTCAGCGACGACATCGCGACCTGGTCCTCGAGCGTCTCGAGCTGCTGCTGGTAGGACTCGAGCGTCGCCTGCCGCTCGGCGAGCGCAGACTCGGCGGCGATCAGGTCCGACACCGACCCCGCCTGCGCCATGAGTTCCACCAGGCGGTCGACTGACGCCTGTGCGGCATCCACCCTCGCCTGCAGGTCGACGACCTGGTCGGTGACATCGAACCGGTCGATCGAGGATGCCGTCACCTCACCCACCTGCTCCAGGTCGGCCATGGCGGCAGTGAGCTCATCGGCGGGTACGCGCACGGTTATCCAGCCGTTGGTCACCGCGACGGTGGGGTCTGCCAGGTCGACGGGCATTCCGGTGTATCCCGATCCGATGCTCATCGACTCGACGTACCCGCCGCGCGCGTCAGCTCCCGCCGCGATCTGGTCTGCGGCGGCGCGCACGTCGTCGACGACGACTGTTGCAGATGAGGAGGCGATGATCGAGCGGCCGGAGTCGTCGACTGCCGATTCCGCGCTTTTGGCGCCGCCCGAACTGTCGACGACCGCTCCGTCCGTGAGCGCGATCTCGCCGCCCGACATGCCGCCATCCATGGACATGTCGGCTGACATCATGCCGCTGTCCGCGCTCTCGTTCGCACTCAGTCCGCTGAGCACGGCAGGCGAGATGATGGCCGCGACTGCGACAACCGCCGCAGCTGCTGCTCCCGTCATCCATACCCGGCCGCGCCGCACGGAACGGCGAACGGATGCCGCACGCTCACCTTCGATGGCCGTGAAAACATGGTCTTCCATCACTGCGACGCGGTCATCGTCAAGCGGCGGAAGGGCGGGGCGCGTCTCGGTTTCCGGGAGTCGGTCCGCGCCGGAAGGCTGCGGGTTTTCGGTGTTCATGTGCTCTCCTTGGCAACGGTCCGCAGACGCGTGCGGATGCGGGAGAGACGGTTGCGGACAGCGCCGTGGGGGATGCCGAGATGCTCGGCCGCGGCGCTGTAGGCATAGCCTTCGGCGGCGCACAGCCGCAGGATCTCCCGATCGGTGTCGGAGAGCGTCGCGATCTCAGCAGCGATGAGGCGAAGGTACTCCTCGTCGATCATCTGCTGTTCGACATCCACCGCCGCGGGAAGCGTGTCATCTGCCACCGCCGCGGTGTTCTCTCTATCTCTCCGCTGAGCTCGCATCCGGTTCGCTGCCTGGAAGCGGCAGATGGTTGCCAGCCACGGCAGCAGCGAGTCAGACGCCAGGTCGAGCTCGGGCAGCTTCCGCCAGGCGACGACGAACGTCTCCTGCACGACATCCTCGGCATCCGAGGAGTCACCCAGGAGCCGGTGCGCGATCCAGTACAGCGGCCGAACGTAGGCGCGATACAGCAGCCGGAAGGCCTGTTCGCTGCCGCCGGCGGCTCGGGCGACGAGTTCGGCATCGCCCGTGGTCACTGAATCGGTCATCGGTTCCCCTGTATCGCGTCGCGGATCGGCGCGCCTCATTGTCTCTCACCCCGTCAGTGTCGGCGTCCGGCGATTCGTCTCACGTAGTCTGGAGCGGCGAGAGGGAGTATCCCGTTCTTGCGCGTTCGTCATCACGGGCCGAAGGCCCCGGGCGCGCACCGCCACCTGGCGGGGGAGAGACTTTCGGTGCCCACACCTGCCCGCCTGCCGTGAAAGGCCCTCGTGGATCTCACCCTCCCGCTCTGGTTCGAGATCGGTTCGCTCGTCGCGCTGACTCTCATCCTCATCGCCGACTTGCTCATCATCCTCAAGCGCCCCCACATTCCCTCGACCCGGGAGTCGACGCTGTGGGTTGTCTTCTACGTGACGCTCGCGCTGATCTTCGCCGGGCTGATGTGGTTGATCGCCGGTGGTGAGTACGCGGGCCAATTCGTCGCCGGATGGCTCACCGAGTACAGCCTGTCGATCGACAACCTGTTCGTTTTCGTGCTCATCATGAGCCAGTTCGCGGTGCCACGGCGCTACCAGCAGGAAGTGCTGATGGTGGGCATCATCATCGCCCTCGTCCTGCGGGGACTGTTCATCCTCGCCGGCGCCGCGATCATCGAGAACTTCAGCTGGGTCTTCTACATCTTCGGCGCGTTCCTCGTCTGGACCGCCTACCGACAAGCCTTCCCCGGCGACGATCACGACGAGGACGTCAAGAAGGAGAACTTCGTCGTTCGTATCGTGCGGCGCACCGTCGACATCAGCGACCACTACGACGGAGCGAAGATACGCACCGTGGTCGATGGCAAGAAGATGTTCACGCCAATGATCATCGTGTTCGTCGCCATCGGCGTCACCGACCTCATCTTCGCGATCGACTCGATCCCCGCGATCTTCGGCATCACTCAGAGCGCCTTCATCGTGTTCACCGCGAACATCTTCGCCCTCATGGGGCTGCGCCAGCTCTACTTCTTGCTCGGCGACCTGCTCGACCGACTCCGCTACCTGCACTACGGCATCGCCTTCATCCTCGCCTTCATCGGCGTGAAGCTGTTCTTGCATGCGATGCACGTCAACGAGCTGCCGTTCATCAACGGGGGAGAGCCGATCGAGTGGGCGCCTGAGATCTCCACGCTCATGTCGCTCGGCGTCATCGTGATTTCGATGGTTGTCGCCACAGTCGCAAGCCTCGTCGCCTCGTCGCGCGAGCGCCGAGCGGCAGGTCAAGCGGAACCCGCGGACCCGGCGGATGCGGCATCCGTCGTCGCCGACGAGAAGGGCACGCCCTCGACGGTGGAGCCGCCCACGCCGAGCGAGCGCTCCGACGAGCGTCCCTGACACCGGTGGTATTCTGACCGAATGCGGATCGCTCGCCTCCTTCTTAGCGGCCGCGACGGGTCCTAGTTCTCAGGCCATCCCCGTCGCGGAGTTTCGTCGCGGGCTTGAACCACCTTTTCCTGGAACGAAAGAGCTCATGAGCGAATCCACCATCGATGTCGGCATTCCCGATCACCCCCGAACCCTGGCTGAGAAGGTCTGGGACGACCACCTGGTCGTGAAGGGCGAAAACGGTCAACCCGACCTCATCTACATCGACCTGCACCTGGTCCACGAGGTGACGAGCCCGCAGGCCTTCGACGGGCTTCGCGCCGAGGGTCGCCCGGTGCGACGCCTCGACCTGACGATCGCCACCGAAGACCACAACACCCCGACGCTCGATATCGACAAGCCGATCGCGGATCTCACCAGTCGGACCCAGATCGAGACGCTGCGCCGCAACGCCGAGGAGTTCGGCGTTCGCCTGCACTCGCTTGGCGACAAAGAGCAGGGCATCGTCCATGTTGTCGGCCCTCAGCTCGGCCTGACGATGCCCGGCATCACCGTCGTCTGCGGCGACTCGCACACCTCGACCCATGGCGCGTTCGGCGCGATGGCGTTCGGCATCGGCACGAGCGAGGTCGAGCACGTTCTCGCTACCCAGACGCTGCCTCTGAAGCCCTTCAAGACGATGGCGATCACCGTCGAGGGGGAGCTCAAGCCCGGTGTGACGGCCAAGGACATCATCCTGGCGGTCATCGCGAAGATCGGCACCAACGGGGGCCAGGGGTACGTCCTCGAGTACCGCGGCTCTGCGATTCGGTCCCTCTCCATGGAGGGACGGATGACGATCTGCAACATGTCGATCGAGGCCGGTGCCCGCGCGGGCATGGTCGCCCCGGATGAGACCACCTTCGCCTACCTCGAGGGGCGTCCCCACGCGCCGAAGGGCCAGGACTGGGAGGATGCCGTCGCGTACTGGCGAACGCTGCCCAGCGACGAGGGCGCCGTCTACGACGCCGAGGTCTTCATCGACGCTAACGAGCTCGAGCCCTTCGTCACCTGGGGGACCAACCCCGGTCAGGGCGTGTCGCTCAGTGACCGCGTACCCTCGCCCGAGTCGTTCACCGACCCCAACGAGCGTGCCGCGGCCGAGCGTGCCATCGAATACATGGACCTGGTCCCCGGGACGCCTCTGAAGGAGGTCCCGGTGGATGCCGTGTTCATGGGTTCGTGCACCAACAGCCGCATCGAAGACCTTCGCGCCTTCGCATCGATCATCCAGGGGCGCACAAAGGCCGAGAACGTCAGGGTCATGGTCGTTCCGGGATCGGCTCGGGTACGGCTCGAGGCCGAGGCTGAGGGTCTCGACAAGGTCTTCACCGACTTCGGCGCCGAGTGGCGCTTCGCGGGGTGCTCGATGTGCCTGGGCATGAACCCCGACCAGCTGGCACCCGGTGAGCGGTGCGCGTCGACCTCCAACCGAAACTTCGAGGGCCGCCAGGGCAAGGGTGGGCGCACTCACCTGGTCTCGCCCCTCGTAGCCGCAGCCACCGCTGTGCGAGGTACGCTGTCGAGCCCGAGCGATCTCGAGCCGCTCGCGGTCAGCGAAACGGTTACTGCCAGCGGAGCGGAGGCCTGACATGGACAAGTTCACAACTCACACCGGTGTCGTTGCGCCCCTGAAGCGCTCGGCAGTCGACACCGACCAGATCATCCCCGCCGTCTACCTGAAGCGCGTCACGAAGACCGGCTTCGAGGACGCGTTGTTCGCAAACTGGCGTCAGGATCCCGAATTCATCCTGAACCAGCCGACCTTCGCGAACGCTTCGATCCTTGTCGCCGGTCCCGACTTCGGTACGGGATCCAGTCGTGAGCACGCGGTCTGGGCGCTCCGCGACTTCGGTTTCCGGGTTGTCCTCAGCCCCAAATTCGCCGACATCTTCCGCGGCAATTCGGGCAAGCAGGGCCTGCTCACCGGTGTCGTCAGCGAGAGCGACCTCGAGGCGATCTGGGCCGCGATCGATGCCGAGCCCGGTGTCCAGATGACGGTGGACCTCGAGGCGCGCAGCGCGACGATCGGCGACCTTCAGGTCGCTTTCGAGATCGACGATTACACTAGATGGCGGCTCCTGGAGGGGCTCGACGACATCGGGCTCACACTGCGAAACGAAGAAGCGATCACCCAGTTCGAGTCGCGCCGCGCATCCTGGCGGCCGCGAACCCTCCCCGTTCCGTAGCCGACTACCGAGGCATCAGCAGACCCGATCGGTCCAGCGATGCCGAGATACAAGTGAGGTTCACCCCGGATGAAGACGCTTCTGAGCGACGACGCCGCGCAGGCGGCAGCTACCGAACCGACCGGCGAGGTGCTGCTGGTGCGCGGCGGACGTCCGCTCCGGGGACGGGTCACCGTCACTGGCGCGAAGAATCTCGCGACCAAGGCGATGGTGGCATCGCTGCTCGGCGACTCTCCCAGCACCCTGCGCGATGTGCCGCAGATCAGCGATGTCCGGGTCGTCCGTTCGCTGCTCGAAGTTCACGGGGTCAAGGTCAGCGACGGAGCAGAACCGGGCTCGCTCGTGCTCGATCCGACGGATGCCGTGTCGGCCCACATGGAAGAGATCGACGCCCACGCCGGTGCTTCCCGCATTCCGATCCTCTTCTGCGGTCCGCTCCTGCACCTGCTCGGTGAAGCGTTCATCCCCGACCTCGGCGGGTGCCGAATCGGCGACCGCCCGATCAACTTCCACCTGGATGCACTTCGTCAGTTCGGAGCGGTCGTCGAGAAGCTGCCGACCGGCATCCGGCTCTCGGCGCCCGAGGGGCTCCACGGCGCGAACATCGAACTGCCCTACCCGAGCGTCGGAGCCACCGAGCAGGTGCTGCTGACCGCCGTGCGTGCCGCCGGTGTGACCGAGCTTCGGGGCGCGGCTATCGAGCCCGAGATCATGGATCTGATCGCTGTGCTGCAGAAGATGGGCGCGATCATCTCTTACGAGCCCAACCGCGTCATCCTCATCGAGGGCGTCGACGAGCTCACAGGGTACGACCACCGCTGCATCTTCGACCGCAACGAAGCCGCGTCGTGGGCGTCCGCCGCACTGGCGACCGATGGTGACATCTTCGTCGAGGGCGCGAAGCAGCAGGAGATGCTCACCTTCTTGAACATCTACCGCAAGGCCGGTGGCTGGTTCGACGTGCGCGAGGACGGCATCCAGTTCCGCCGCGGCGGACCCCTCAAGCCGGTCATCGTCGAGACCGACGTGCACCCCGGGTTCATGACCGATTGGCAGCAGCCGCTCATCGTCGCGCTCACGCAGGCCGAAGGCGAGTCAGTCGTGCACGAGACGGTTTACGAGAACCGGTTCGGTTTCACTGACGCCCTGAACAAGATGGGAGCCAGCATCGCCGTGCACCGCGATGGCCTGGACGCGCCGTACCGTCGCGTTCCGCGGCGCGCTCTCGAGCAGGCAGCCGTCGTGACCGGTCCTACGCCGCTGCACGGGGCTGACGTCGTCGTGCCCGACCTGCGCGGCGGGTACAGCCACCTGATTGCGGCGCTCACCGCCGACGGGGAATCCACCGTCCGTGGCGTCGGGATTCTGAGCCGCGGCTACGAGAAGCTCTTCACGAAGCTTTCGGCGCTCGGCGCAGATTTCGATATCGTCGGCTGACATGGGCGACCCCAAACCGCGAGCCTCCTCGGAGAAGACGCGGCCCAGCCTCTTCTGGCCGTTGGCAGCCATTGTCGTGCCGCTGCTGGGAATCCTGGCGCGTGTCGACATCACCGATGGCCACAAGCTGCCCCGCGAAGGAGCATTCGTGCTCGCGCCCAACCACATGAGCGAGTTCGATCCGATCATCGTTGCGCGCGCCGTGTGGGGGATGGGACGGGCGCCTCGCTTCATGGCCAAGGAGAGCCTGTTCCGGGTCCCTGTCCTGGGCGCGATCCTTCGTGCCACAGGCATGATCCCGGTAGCGCGCGCATCGTCTGCCGGCTCTGCCAAGCAGACCATGGCGCAGGCGGAGCATTTGGTGGAGGCAGGTCGCGGCGTGATCGTCTACCCCGAGGGCAGCCTCACGCGCGACCCGGACCTGTGGCCCATGCGGGGAAAGACCGGAGCCGTGCGCCTGGCGCTCGAGGGCGGCATCCCGCTGGTCCCTGTGGCGCACTGGGGTGTGCAGCGCATCCTGCCGCGCTACGGCAAGCTCAGCCTGTGGCCGCTGCGCAAGCGTGTACGCGTGCTGGTGGGCGACCCGCTGGATCTCTCGGCTTTCGCGGGGCGGACGCGCGAGGCATCCGCCCTTGTCGCGGCCACCGATCTGCTGATGGCCGAGATCGCACGTCTCGAGGGCGTGCTGCGCGGCGAGACCCCTCCAGCGGAACGCTGGGATCCGGCATCCCACGGGCAGAAGGAGACCGGGCGTCTTGAGTCGTAAAGAGGATGCCGCCCGTCCCCGGGTGACCGTGGTCGGTGCCGGCAGTTGGGGCACGACCTTCGGCAAGGTGCTCGCCGACGGTGGTGCCCGTGTGACGATGTGGGCTCGGCGCCCCGAGCTTGCCGCTGAAATCACCGAAGCCAAGCGCAACAGCCACTACCTGCCGGGCATAAACCTTCCTCGGCACATGACCGCGACCTCCCGTCTGGAGGAGGCTATGGCGGGGGCCGAGCAGATCTACCTGTCAGTGCCGAGCCAGGCCCTTCGGCAGAACCTGAAGACGATCCGTCCGCTCATCGCCGATGCCGGTGTTCCGGTCGTGTCGCTGATGAAGGGCGTCGAGCGCAAGACCGGTCTGCGGATGAGTCAGGTGATCGAGCAGGAGCTGCGGTGCGATCCTGACCTCATCGCTGTCGCATCCGGGCCTAACCTGGCCCTGGAGATCGCGAAAGAACAGCCGACCGCGGCGGTCATCGCATCCAGCAGCCAGGAGACAGCGGATGCCGTCGCCCGGCGAGCCCGCAACTCGTATTTCCGGACGTTCGTGAACACTGACGTCGTCGGTACAGAATTCGGCGGCGTGCTCAAGAACCTGATCGCCGTCGCGATCGGCATCGTCGACGGCGTCGGTTACGGCGAGAACACGAAGGCGTCGATCATCACGCGCGGCCTTGTCGAAATGACAGACTTCGCTGTCGCACAGGGCGCCCACCCCGCTACCCTGCAGGGACTCGCGGGGCTTGGTGACCTGATCGCGACGTGCCAGTCACCGCTCAGCCGAAACAACACAGCCGGCCGTCTTCTCGGCCAGGGCTACAGCTTCCAGGATGTGGTGAAGCAGATGGAGCAGACCGCCGAAGGTCTTGCGTCTGTTGCCCCCGTCTTGGCGCTTGCCGCCGAGGCCGGCATCGACATGCCGATCGTTGAGCAGGTGAAGATGGTTCTGGACGGCACGATGAATCCCCGCGATATCGCGCCGCACCTCACAACGGATGACGACGAACCCCAGGGCGAGAGGACGCAGAATGGCACAGGCGACGGTGGCGGTGCTGTTTGGCGGTCGCTCCAGCGAGCACTCGATCAGCTCCGTCACGGCGGGAGGGGTGCTGCGGGCACTCGACCGTGAGCGTTTCCGGGTCATTCCGGTCGGCATCACCCGCGACGGCATCTTCGTCCTCGAAGAGGACGACCCCGACAAGTTCGCGCTCGACGCTGCGCACCTTCCCGAGGTGAGCGACAACGGCACGCGCGTGCTCTGGCCCGAAGGCGGTGCCGACCGCGTGCTCCGCGTACGCCACGCTGACGGGAGCGTCGACACGCTCGGTTCACTCGAGGTTGTGCTGCCGATCCTCCACGGAGTCCACGGCGAGGACGGCACCGTTCAAGGTTTTCTCGACACCCTCGGCATCCCGTACGCGGGAGGCGGTGTGTTGGATTCGGCGCTATGCATGGACAAGCACTTCATGAAGATCGTGCTGCAGGCATCCGGGGTGACCGTCGCGCCCTGGGTGACGATCACACGCGATTCTTGGGCGGCGGATCCGGATGCTGCGCGAGCGGCTGCGCGCGCTCTCGGCGTTCCGAACTTCGTCAAGCCCTCTCGGGCCGGATCCAGCGTCGGTGTCTCGAAGGTGCACGATTGGGATGAGTTCGACGCCGCTGTCGAGCTCGCGCTCGCCGAAGATGACAAAGCGCTCGTGGAGACCGCCATCGTCGGGCGCGAGATCGAGGTCGCCGTGCTTGCGTCGCCGGGGGCGGCACCTGCACGTGCATCGTTGCCGGGCGAGATCGTGCTGACAACGCGCGAGTTCTATGACTTCGAAGGCAAGTACCTCGGCGGCGACGGTGCCGAGGTCGTGTGCCCCGCCGCGCTTACAGAAGACGAGGTTGCGGCGCTGCAGGCGGCGGCAGTCCGTGCCTTCGAAGCCGTTGGCGGGCGAGGACTCGCGCGCGTGGACTTCTTCCTCACTCCCGCGGGGATCTACGTCAACGAGCTGAACACGATGCCCGGCTTCACGCCGATCTCGATGTTCCCGAAGTGTTGGATCGCCTCGGGGATGACCTACACCGAGTTGATCAGCGACCTTCTGGACACCGCCCTCGCGCGCACCTGACCGCCACGCATCGAAGCCGGCGCGGAGTCAGCCCTCGGCGGATGAGGAGCCGCTGACCTGGTCAGTGCACTGCAGACCGTTCACGGGGAGCGTGTCGACGATGATGTTCCCGAGTGTGTCGAGGACCTCGGCGCTCGAGACTGTGTCGCTGTCGAGGTAGACCTGCACCGCGGGATCGGTGCCGAACGAGGTGATCCGGTAGTAGGGCGCGTCGGTGTCGTCGACGATCCAGTCGACACCGCTGAGGGTCGAGCACGGAAGGGTCGTCGGACCGGGAACATCAACGCCGCAGGCGACGATGATGTTGCTGCCGCCGCCCTGCTCTCCCCACGCGCCAGTCGCCTGGGCATCCGTCCAGCGACGCTCGAAACCGTCGAGGGTCTGCGGGAACCGTACCGTCACCTCAGCACAGCGCGGGTTGTTCGCGTCGGGCACCGGTTGCAGCGAGACCGTCGTGCTGCACGCCGCGAGGGCGACCATGCTCGTCGCGCACATCACCATCACGGCGATGGTGCGACGGGCAAGAGGCATTGGTCCAATCTACCGCCGCGGTAGCGTGGGACGATGCAGGATCCCTGGGTTGGTGAGCTCTCCGAGGGCGAGATACTGTCAGCAATCCTGCGGGAGCTGGGGCCTTCGGCGGCCGAGGTGGGGCCGGGTGATGACGCGGCAGTGCTGACGGCATCCGATGGTCGCGTGGTCGCGACGGTCGACACTCTCGTGCATGGTCCGGACTTCCGCCTCGCCTGGTCGAGTGGGTTCGACCTCGGATGGAAAGCGGCAGCCGTCAACCTCGCCGATATCGCCGCGATGGGTGCGCGCCCGACATCGCTCCTCGTCGCCCTCGCAATGCCCGATGCCACCCGCCTCTCCTTTGTCGTCGACCTTGCCCGCGGGCTTCGTGCCGGGTGTGAAGCCCTCGCACCCGGTTGCGTCGTGGAGGGCGGCGACCTGACGGTATCGGATGTCCTCACCGTCGCGGTGACCGCGCTGGGCACCCTCGAAGGTCGCCCCGCGGTGCGCCGGTCAGGGGCTCGGCCTGGAGACGTCGTCGCTGCCACGGGGCGTCTCGGGGATGCCGCTCGCGGCTTGCGCCTGCTTTTCGACCGCTTCCGGGATGCCGCCGGCAACCCGGTCCCCGTGGACCGGGCGGATCTGACAGCCGACGAGGCTCGGGAACTCGACGCGCAACTGCGGCCCGCGCCGGGCATCACCGACGGGGTGCGGGCAGCCCTCGCCGGCGCCACGGCAATGATGGATCTGTCGGACGGCCTCGTCCTCGACGCCGGGCGCATGGCCGCGGCATCCGGTGTCACCCTCGATCTGCGTCGCGACGCGCTCGGGCCTCACCCCGACGACGCGCTCTCCGGCGGTGAGGACCACGGCCTGCTCGCGACGTTCCCGGCGACGGATGCTGTGCCCGACGCCTTCCAAATCATCGGGGTGGTCCGCGAGCACGGAGAGACGCCGGTCCTGGTCGACGGGGCACCCTTCGAGGGCAGCGGTGGGTGGGATCCCTATCGTGACTGGGATTCGTCGCGCGGCTGATCGTCGGCGTCAGCGACGCTGGGTGCGCACCGGAGCCACCAGATCGCGGTGTCACCGTACCGGCGGTGACGCGCGAGCGTGAGTCCGGCCGGAAGAGCGGGTTCGGGCGATCGTGCGGCACGCTCGGCCACGACGATCGCATCCGGCGCGAGCGAGGGGACGAGAAGCCGCAGGGTTTGGGCGAGGTCGTCCTCACCGAGGTCGTACGGGGGATCGATGAAGACGAGCTCGTACGGTTCGTGCGGGGCGGCGAGGTAGGCATCCGCTGCGGTTCGATGCACGCGGTACGCGCCGCCGACAGCGTGCCGCACGCGCCCCGCGTTGCGTTCGATGACGCTCGCTGCCCGCGGCGACTTCTCGACGAGGTCGACGGATGCCGCGCCGCGGCTGAGCGCTTCCAGCCCCAGCGCCCCCGACCCGGCGTAGAGGTCGAGTACCCGGGCGCCGGCGATGGCCCCTGACGCGTCGAGCGAGCCGAAGACCGATTCGCGGACCCGGTCGCTGGTCGGTCGCGTGCCGCTTTCCGGAACCTCGAGGCTCAGGGAGCCGGCGGCCCCGGCGATGATCCGTGTCACGCGTCCACTGTACAAACCGGTACAGCGCCGCCGCGGGCGCTCACCCGGTCTTCGCGCGTCGGAGGCTCTGCCTAAACTCAGGTGCATGGTCGCTCTCACGCTGTCGTCGCGACTGGACGGCGCGCTCGGCGGCAAAACGGCCAAGGCACTCGAGCGTGCGTTTGCGATGCGCACGGTGGGTGACCTGCTCGAGCACTACCCACGCCGTTACGCGCGCCGCGGAGAGCTCACACCCATCGCGTCTCTGCCGATCGGCGAACCGGTCACGATCGTCGCCGAAGTCCGCAGGGCGTCCGAGCGACGGATGCAGAATCGCCGGGGTTCTCTGCTCGAGGTGGTGATCAGCGACGGCAACGGGGAACTCACCCTGACGTTCTTCAACCAGGCGTGGCGGATGAGAGAGCTGGTCCCCGGCAGGCGCGGGGTGTTCGCCGGCAAGGTGGGCGAGTACCGCCGTTCGTTGCAGCTCGCGCACCCGGACTATGAGCTGTTCGACGACGAAGACCGAGCGAGGGCGACGGCAGAAGCCACCGCTAACCTTCCCGTGCCGATCTACCCGGCCACCGCGTCGCTGGCCAGCTGGCAGATCGCGAAGTTCGTCGGGATGGTCCTCGACGGCCTCGACGATCTGCCGGAGCCGCTGCCCGAGGATCTGCGGCGGGCGCATGGTCTGCTGTCGTATCGCATGGCGTTCGAGCGCATCCATCGCCCGGACTTTCCCGACCAGGTTGAGCCCGCGCGGCAGACCTTGCGCTGGCATGAGGCGCTGGTGCTGCAGACGGCCCTGCTGCAGCAGCGACAGTTCGTGCGCGCGATGTCGGCGACCCCGCGTGAGCCCGGCGCACTCCTCGATCGGTTCGACGCCTCGTTGCCCTTCAATCGAACTCCGGATCAGATCACTGTCGGTGACCAGATCGCCCGGGATCTGGTCGGCGAGTGGCCGATGAATCGGCTCGTTCAGGGTGAGGTCGGGTCGGGCAAGACGCTCGTGGCGCTGCGCGCGATGCTGCAGGTGGCCCAGAGCGGCGGCCAGTCCGCGCTCATCGCTCCGACCGAGGTGCTCGCTTCTCAGCATCTGCGCTCGATCGCTCGGATGCTCGGCCCCGACCTGGCGGTCGAGCTCATGCCGACACTGCTGACCGGTCAGTTGACGGCGGCCGAGCGGCGTCGTGCGGCGCTGCGCGTGGCATCCGGGCAGTCGCGCATCGTCGTGGGCACGCACGCGCTCCTGAGCGACGCGACGACCTTTGCCGACCTCGGGCTGGTCGTCGTTGACGAGCAGCACCGGTTCGGTGTGGACCAGCGTGAGGCGTTGCGGGCAAAGGGGACCACCCCGCACGCTCTCGTGCTCACCGCCACGCCGATTCCTCGAACGGTTGCGATGACCGTCTTCGGTGACCTCGACGTCTCCACGATTCGGTCGATGCCCGCGGGACGAGCCGGTATCGAATCGTTCGTTGCGCCGGTCGCCGACCGCCCCGCGTGGTTCGCGCGCGTGTGGGAGCGCGTGGCCGAGGAGGTGGCCCAGGGGCGCCAGGCCTTCGTCGTGTGCCCGTCGATCGATGCCGCCGCATCCGGCAAGCCGGCAGCAGACGAGGTAGCCGAGGTTCCGGCAGCCGAGTCTGCCACAGCCGCGGCAGAGGAGTCCTCGCGTAAGACGCGCTGGGGCGTGGTGCAGGTCGCCGAACTGCTGTCGCGGCATCCGGCATTCGACAAGCTCTCGGTTGAGATCCTCCACGGCAAGATGCCCGCAGAGCAGAAGGATGCCGTCATGCAGGCCTTCGCGGCGGGGAGTATCGATGTGCTCGTGGCAACAACTGTCGTCGAGGTGGGCGTGGACGTTCCGAACGCCTCGACGATGGTGATTCTCGAGGCCGACCGATTCGGCGTGTCTCAGCTGCATCAGCTGCGTGGCCGCGTCGGCCGCGGTTCCGTGCCGGGGCTGTGTCTGCTCGTGACCGAGAGCGAGGTAGGCACGTCGGGGCGTGAGCGCGTGGAGGCCGTGGCGGCGACCCTCGATGGATTCGCCCTCGCCGAAGTCGATCTCGAACTGCGCGGCGAGGGTGACGTGCTGGGTGCAGCGCAGTCCGGCGCCAGATCGTCGCTGCGCCTGCTGCGCGTCGTGACGGATGCCGATCTCATCGCCCGCGCTCGGTCAGCAGCTGAAGACATCCTGGCCAGCGATCCGGCGCTGCTGTCTCACCGACCGCTCTCGGATGAGATCGAGCGGCGGGTCGGCCAACAGGAGCGGGCGGCTCTCGCCAAGAACTGATGCTGACCCCCGATAGGCTGAAGGCATGAACAGTCGGATCGCCGTGGTTCCGGGTTCCTTCGATCCGCCGACGCGGGGTCACCTCGACGTCATCCGTCGCGCGGCGAGACTGTACGACCAGTTGCACGTGGTCGTCGTACACAACCCCGGCAAAGAAGCGATGCTTCCGATTGCGCAGCGGCTGTCTCTGCTGGAGCAGTCCATCGCTGAGGCAGACATCGAGGGCAGCGTTGTCGTTGCCTCCTGGAGCGTCGGCCTGCTCGTCGACTACGCGCGCGATGTCAACGCCGGCGTGCTCGTCAAGGGCATCCGTTCGCAGGCGGATGTCGTCTACGAAGTACCCATGGCGGTCGTCAACCGTGACCTCGCGGACGTGGAGACCGTCTTCTTGCTGCCCGATCCCTCGCACGCGATGGTGTCGAGCTCACTGGTGCGGCAGGTGGCAGCCCTCGGCGGCGACGTATCGGCCTATGTCCCGCCCGCGGTAGCTCGATTCCTGCACACCGGCGGCCACGACCTCTGACCCGGCACCGAGACTGCTCTCTCCCACGCGGGTAGCATGGACCCCCGTGAGTAGGCAGCACTCCGGACCGTTCGTCGTCCCCGTCCGCGACATCACGCACCGTCCCGGCGAAATGCGGGAGTTCTCTCTGGAGATACCGGCCCCGCAGAAGTGGGGCGAAGGGTTGGTCTCCGTCGCGGAGGGCGAGCCGCTCGTTCTGGACGTGCGTGTGGAGAGCGTCCACGAGGGGATTCTCGCCACCGGCGAGGTCGACACCGAGTACACCGGGGTGTGTGGACGGTGTCTGGGGGAGGTCGCCGAGAGCGTCCGCGTCGCGTTCCAGGAGCTTTTCGCGTATCCTGGGCAGGAAGAAACTGACTTCGAGGTTCAAGACGACCACGTGGATCTTGAAACTCTGGTCAGGGATGCGGTAGTCCTGTCGCTTCCATTTCAGCCGGTGTGTCAGCCGGATTGCCCCGGCCTTGATCCGGTCACGGGTGAGCGACTGACCGAGAGCACCGGTTCGCCCGCGAGCGAACCCATCGATCCCCGGTGGGCGGCGCTCCAGGGCTACAGCACCCAGGACGACACCACAGACCACGGCGACCACGACGCACGCGCGTGAGTGGCTGCCGAGAAGAAAGAGATGAGCTGAACAATGGCTGGTAACCCCCCGAAGCGCAAGGTCTCGCGTTCGAACACCCGCTCGCGCCGTGCGCAGTGGAAGGCCGACGCGCCCACCCTCGTCAAGACCGTTGAGAACGGTAAGACCGTCTACAGCCGCCCGCACCAGGCGAAGGTCGTCACCGACTCGCAGGGCACCGAGCTGTTCCTGGAGTACAAGGGCCGCAAGGTCGCCGACGTCTGAGCGTCGTAGCGACGTGACGACTCGCGAGTCCGCTGAACTCGCGCAGAAGCTCGGGGTCGACATTGACCCCGAGCTTCTCGCGCTGGCACTGACCCACAGGTCCTGGGCGTACGAGAACGGCGGAGTTCCTCACAACGAGCGACTTGAGTTCCTCGGTGACTCAGTACTCGGCCAGGCAGTTACGGTGCGGCTGTTCCGCGCGCATCCCGAGCTCGACGAGGGTGCGCTTGCCAAGCGCCGCGCTGCCGTCGTGTCGACCGTCGCGCTGGCAGAGGTTGCCCGGGGCATCGATCTCGGCGCCTATGTCAAGCTCGGGCGCGGCGAGGAACAGACCGGAGGCCGGGAGAAGGACTCGATCCTGGCCGACACCATGGAAGCAGTGTTCGGGGCCACCTATCTGTCGGCGGGGCCGGATGCGGCATCCGACCTGGTTCTACGGCTCATTGAGCCACTGCTTTCCGACCCCGACCGGTACGGCGCCGCAGTCGACCCGAAGACCGCATTGCAAGAGCTTGCCGCCCGTCGCAGCGTCGCTCCGCCGGCGTACGAGGTCTCATCGACCGGGCCCGATCATGACCGCCGCTTCACCGCTGTCGTGGTCGTCGGCGACCACCGAGCCGAGGGTGTCGGCACCAGCAAGAAGCACGCCGAAATGGCCGCTGCCCTCCGGGCCTGGCGCGACCTCACCTCGCGTAGCTGACATCGGGGCCTGAGCACGGTGCCTGAGCTTCCCGAGGTCGAGGTTGTCCGCGCTGGTCTCGCGCCGGCTGTCACGGGTGCCGTGATCGAGGCGGCAACCGTCTCCGATGATCGCGCACTGACGCGGCATCCCCCGGGAGCGTCAGACTTCGAGACACGTCTCCTCGGCCGCACCCTGGAGGGTCCGGCGAGACGGGGGAAGTTCCTGTGGATTCCGCTGGCGCCCCGTGATCCCGGCGCACCGCCGACGGAGGCCCTTGTCGCTCACCTCGGTATGAGCGGACAGATGCTGCTGCGCCCTTCCGGGGCGCCTCCGGAGCGGCACGAGCGCGTGCGGCTCGACATTCGGCATCCGAATCACGGCGACCTTGCCGTCGTCTTCGCCGATCAGCGCACGTTCGGCTCGCTCGCGATCGACCCACTTCAGGGCACGCGAGATGGACTCGCTGGCGGATACGGCACTGACGACGCCCTCGTCCCGGCTCAGGTCGCGCACATTGCGCGCGATCCCCTGGATCCAGGATTCGACGTTCGGGCCTTTCGCCGCACTCTGGAGCACAAGGCGTCTGCCATCAAGCGCGTGCTTCTGGACCAAACCGTGGTGTCGGGCATCGGGAACATCTACGCCGACGAGTCGCTGTGGGCGGCGCGGATCCACCCCGATACTTCAGCCTCGCACCTGACCACGCGGGCCGTCCATCGCCTCATCGCCGAGGTGCAGGCCGTGCTCGAGAAGGCTCTCGCCGACGGCGGAACGAGCTTTGACGCCCAGTACGTCAACGTGAACGGGCAGGCCGGATACTTCGCGCACTCCCTGAATGCGTACGGACGCACCGGCCAGCCGTGCGCACGGTGTGGTGCCCCCATCGTGAAGGTATCGTTCACGAACCGCTCCTCCCACTTCTGTCCGCACTGCCAACGTCCGCCCCGCACGAAGGCCTCGGCTTCCGCGGGCCTTCCCTAACGGAGCCTCCATGCGCGTCGTCATCTCGGGAACCCACGGCAGTGGCAAGAGCACGCTGCTCGGCGACTTCGTGGCTTCCCACCCCGAGTGGCACGTTCTGCCCGACCCCTACGAAGACATCGATGCCGCAGCAGACGAACCCGGGGCACTGTTGTTCGCGCATCAACTCGGCATCGCGGCATCTCGACTGCTCGAGCCGGCTCCAGGGCCGGTGCTCGCCGAGCGGGGGCCCCTGGACTTTCTTGCCTACCTCTCGGCGATGCAGTCCCTGGGCAGAGCGATCGTTGACTCCGAGCTGATCGAGCGCGGATATGAGCTGACAGCGGCGGCGATGCACTCGGTGGACCTTCTGGTGATTCTGCCCCTGAACCGACGGGATGCGATATCCATCGGCGAGAGCGAAGACCTCGAGCTTCGCGATGCGATGGATATCGCTCTGCTGGAGTACGCCGATGATTCGGATCTCATCGGGAACGCAACGGTGACGGAGATCGCGGGTGATCGTGATCGACGGCTGCTCTTGCTCGAACGAGCTGTCCGAGAACACCGCGACGCGTCAGTTGCTTCCTGAGCCAGCCAGCGTCCAGGTTCCCAACCCCTGCCGGTTGAAGAACTCCATCGTCAGTGCCGTCACGGCGCCGCCTGTGCGGGAAAAGGTCGCGGACGATCTCGAGCCCGGGGGCGCATTCTCGCCCGTCGGAGTGAAGGCAAACGTGTCGGCATCCCACGGATCAAGCGTCACGACGTACGCGCCATCCGGCCCGAGAGCTGCGCGCAGTTCGCCTGCTTCTTCGCTCACCGCCAGTTCGCCGTAGTACGGGTTCGTGTATGTCCCGACGTAATCGGATGCCGGTGCAGGAGGCGACGCATCCGCAGGTGGCGTTTGTTCGACGAGGTCACCGGTCGGGGCGTAATAGGACCCGATCGCCGCGTTGAAGTCTGTCACCCAGTCCCGGGTGACATAGCCGTATTGCACCAGATCCAGGAACTCCGCGTTGATGGCCTCCGGTACGCCCTGGGGTCCACCGTTGGTCAGGGTCACGATGCCCAGATCAAGACTCGGGACCAGCCGATAGCTCGTTGCCGCGCCCAGGATGAAGGCGCCCGAGTGACTGATCGAGGTTCGGCCACTCAGCTCCGTGCCCGTGTTGAACCCGAAGCCGTACATGCTCGTGCGCGCCGTGTTCGATACCGGATGCCCGCTGATCATTTCGCCCGTGGTGGCAGCTGTCAGCGCTGCCGGATCGATGTACTCGGCCCCGGCGATCTTCCCGTCCGAAAGCACGACATTCATCCAGGCGGCGAGATCGAGCACGGTGGACGAGACCCCTCCCGCGGGGGACTGGGGATCAGGATCTCGCTCGGAGAGCGGGACGAACTCGCCATCAACGAGGACGTGGATCGTTGCGCGGTTCGACTGCGCGAGAAAGTCGGCGTACCGGGCGCTCGAGGACGTCATACCTATCGGCTCGAAGAGCAGCTCGTCGATGGCATCCTCCCACGGCTTGTCGAGAGCGGCGGCTGCCGCTTCGGCACCGACGGTGATCCCGAAGTTCGAGTAGTTGTAGGTCGACCGGAACGCTGACAGCGGCTGCAGGTACAGATGTTCCATGATGTAGTCGCGGTCGTAACCGAGGTCCTCGAGATCGTCGCCGGCTCCGGTGGCAAGTCCCGTCCGGTGCGAGAAGTAGTCGCCGATTGTGGCGTTGCGGGTCACGTACGCATCAGAGAGCGCGAATCCTGGCAGTTCCTCGACCACGGGAGTGTCCCAGGTCACGGCGCCCTCCGTGATGGCCTTGGCGACGGCGGTCGCAGACAGGGACTTCGATACCGAGGCGATTTGGAACACGGTCTGCGCGTCGACCGTGTCATCGGTGCCCGCCGTCTTGACGCCGAAACCATCGCTGTAGACGATCTCGCCATCGTGGACCACCGCAACGGCGAGCCCCGGGACCCCGCTTTGCTCAAGCGCTGCGTCGATGAGGCCCGGCAAGGCATCAACGGCCTTCGTCACCGCCGCTGAGACCGACTCAGCCGGGAGGGCGATGGCATC
Organism: Microbacterium sp. UBA1097; assembly: GCF_002313585.1. Taxonomy (NCBI): domain Bacteria; kingdom Bacillati; phylum Actinomycetota; class Actinomycetes; order Micrococcales; family Microbacteriaceae; genus Microbacterium; species Microbacterium sp. UBA1097. The sequence goes on from NZ_DCBW01000039.1 coordinate 30,531, forward strand.
TTCTCCCGGGTTGGGTTGGGTCTGCACCGGGATCGTCGCCGGTGGCGAGGTATCCGTGCAGCCGGTCAGGGCGACGAGAACGCTCGCTGACAGTGCGAGAACGGTGCAGCGTGCCGAAGGTCTGGACATCGGGTGCTCCTTGACGGGGTGCGCGGGGGCTTCATCAAGTCTTTTGTGTTGTCCGCGCCGCCTCCATAGACGTAGGTCCATGGGAACCCGCGGGTTGGGGCGCGATAGTTGTCTGCGTGGTCGATGTGTCAGGCTCGAGGCTCATGAGCTCGAGTCCGCCCGGCATCCGTGCCCAGCCGAATCCGTCCCATGCGCCGGGTGCGTTTCTGGTGGCGCTCGTCGCGAGCCTGGGCATCCTGCTCGCGGGAATGCAACTTGCCGTGATCCTGCCGGGATCGCAGCAGCCCGTCACAGCCGTCCTCATCGTGTACACCGCTGTCTTCGTCGTGTACATCGGGGCGGGAGTTCTGGCCTGGATGCGGCGACCGTCCAACGGAATGGGACCTCTGCTGATTGCGGCCAGTCTCGCGGTGTATGCCGGAAACCTCGGCAACGCTTCGGTTGTAGTTCTCGCGCTGGTCGGTGACGTTTTCGCGACTGTCGTGTTCGCGGCGATCGTGCAGCTGCTGTTGGCTTTTCCCTCCGGACGGCTGCGCGGCACAGTGTCGCGCGTGGTGGTTTCTGCTGCGTACGCGGTTGCGGTGCTCCCTGGAGTCGGTGCTCTCATCGCCCCGGGAGATCCGCAGGCTCAGGACGTCTTCGTGCTGACGCAGCGCCTGGGCGGGCTCGCCGTCATGGTGGTGACAGCTGGGCTTCTCGCGCGTACGGTCCTGGCAGCCGACGCCGTCTTCCGGCGGCTCCTTCTGCCGCTGTACGGGTACGGCATTTTCGCGGTGCTGGCTGTGCCGGCAAGCGCGGCGCTCTTCGACGTCCTCGGCGCCCAGGGCTCTGTGGCGCTCGCGACGATACAGCTCATCATCCTCGCGGGCGTTCCCGTCGCTTTTGTCGCGGTCATCCTGCGTGGCGGTTTTCCGCGCAGCGGCGGGTGGGAAGAGTTGAGTGAGGCCCTCGCGGTGGTCAGGGAGGGCAAAACGCCCCTGCGGGATGCGCTTGCTCGCACGCTCGGAGACGAGACCTTGCGCCTCGTGTTCACGGGCGAGGACGGTGCGTGGATCGACGAGCGCGGCGAGATCATCGATCCGCCGCCGGTCGGCGGTCAGCGCGCGCTCATCCCCGTCATGGTGGAGGGCCGCACCGTTGCATCGATCGAATACGATCCGCGGCTCACGGTCGATGGGGACTACGTCCGCCGAGTCGGTCAGGTCATTGCCGTCGCGATCGATCGCGCACGCTTGTCGGTCGAACTGCTGCGCAGCCGGCGCGAACTGATGGCATCCCGGGCGAGGTTGGTCGACGCCGCCGACCGGGAGCGGCTGCGGATTGCCCAGGACCTTCACGATGGGCTGCAGATGCAGCTGGTGCTCCTCGCGCTCGAAGCGCAGCAGATCGCGAACGCTGCTGAGGAAGGCGAGGCGACCAGTGCCCGCTCGCGAGTGCTCCGCGTGAACATCGATGCTGCCGCGAGTGACTTGCGCCGGCTCGTGCACGATGTTCTGCCGTTGCCCCTGGTCGGTCGCGGACTCGGCAACGCCATCGAGGATCTCGTTGACCGGATGCCGATTCCCACGGCGTTGGAGATGACATCGCTTGAGGAGATTCCCACGGCGGCGGCGACCACGGCGTACTTCGTGGTTGCCGAGGCGCTTACCAATGCCGTGAAGCATGCTCACGCCGACCGCGTCACGGTGACCGTCGCCCGAGTCGATGACGTGCTTCGCGTGTCGGTGACCGATACCGGTGTCGGTGGAGCGCACGTCGAGGGGCGAGGACTGGGCGGTCTCGTCGACCGCGTTGAGGCTGTCGGCGGCTCGCTGACCGTGACCTCGGTGGTGGGGGCGGGTACGAATCTGAGGATGGAGATCCCGTGCGGGTAGTGATCGCTGAAGACGAAGCGTTGTTGCGGCAGGGACTTGCCCTGGTTCTCGAACAGGACGGGTTCGAGGTCGTCAGCGCGGTGGGAACCGCCGCCGAGCTCGAGGACGCCGTTGGTGAACATCAGCCCCAACTGGTGATTACAGACATCCGGATGCCGCCGACGTTCACGGACGAGGGACTCGTGGCCGCGCACCGCATTCGCGCATCGTCGCCCGATGTAGCAATCGTCGTTCTGTCCCAGCACGTACAGCGCCGCTACGCGATCGAACTCGTCGGCACGGGTCAGGGCAAGGTCGGCTACCTGCTCAAGCAGCGCATCGCGGATGTTCGTACCTTCACGCAAGACTTGCGACGCGTCGTTCGCGGGGGGACGGCGCTGGACCCCGACGTGGTCGAGATTCTCCTCTCACGTGCCCAGGTGCTCGGCGGTGGTGTCGAGCGACTGACGCCTCGTCAACGCGAGGTGCTCGGCTACATGGCCGAAGGGCGCAGCAACAGTTGGATTGCGGGCGCCATCGGGTTCTCCGAGAAAGCTGTCGTCCAGCACACGTCGAAGATCTACGACGCCCTCGGTCTCGCGGTCGATGCGGACGACCATCGTCGCGTGCTTGCCGTGCTTCGCTATCTCACCCGCTGACGGCGTCGGTGCTGGCGTCGGATGCGGGCGCGAGCGTCTTCTTCCACGCGCCGATGTAGGCGACCGGGCGGAACCCGATCTCTTCATTCACGGCCAGCATGGGCCGGTTCTCCTCGGCGTTGTAGTGAGAATCCGCTGCGTGTGTGGCGCCAGTTCGCGCCAGCGAAGCAGCGCAGCGGTCTTGATCAGCATCCCGAGTCGGTGACCGCGGTGCTCGCGAAGCACCAGTGTGTCCTCCTGGTGCGTCACGGGGTGCCCAGGGCTCGACGCCAGCTCGGTGAAGGCAACCAGTCGACCCGACGCGCGATCGCGCGCCGCGACAACGAGCACGTCGCGCCCGCCCTCGATCCAATGGGTGTCGTGTTCGAGTATCCGGGCCGCATCCCAGCTTTCCTCGGCGATCTCCATGCCCGCGCTCGGTGCGTCCACACTCATTCGCGACTTCATCCAGGCGTAGTCGGCCACGAACTCCGGGGGAGTCGGCGGACGCCACGAGACGAGCTCGTACCCGGCTGACGCCACGGACGCCTGCTGATGGAGCTCGCTCACCAGATCGACACTGGTGGCCGAAAGGTCGAGGATGCTCTTGCGTTCGACCTGTTCCAGCGCGTAGCCGTGGCGAAGTGCGAATCGCGCAGCGTGATCGAGCGGAATCCGCCCGAAACCGGTCGGCGGAGCAAGTTGCTCACCGTCTGCGGTCGGGTGTTCGATCCATGACTCGATGACGCGACGCTCGTTCTCGGCGGCAGCCGCCTCGAGGATGCCGAGTGCCGCCGTTCCGACGCCATGACTCCACGCGTGGCGGCGAAGTTCGATCTGCGCGTAGGCAGCCGTGGCGTCCTCGTCGTGAGGGAGATCAAGCCCCGCGCGTCCCACGAACTCACCGCCGGACCACACCCCCCAGATGAGTCGCTGCGCGAACGGAGATGGCCGATAGAGGGGGAGAAGCACGGCGGGATCGAGTTCCTCGTCTCGGTTGCCGCTGATCTCGTCATAGACGATGTTGCGGACCCTCACCATCTCGAGGAAGTCTGCCGCCTCGGGGGCGTGGAGACTGCTCGGGATGGTGAGGGGCCGGATGTCGGGTGTTGCGGTTGTCACGTCGGATCCTTCGATCAGCGGGCGTTCAGATGCCAGGCGGCCAGGCGGACGGCCTGAGCTGCGCGCTCTTCGCGCGCACGCTCCTGGTCGTACCGGAGGCGTGCGACTTCGCGCTGTTCCCGGGAAGCAGCACGACGGAGGTGCTGCGTGAGCACCCAGACGGCTACCCGAAGGCTTGCGCGCTCGGCGAGCGTCAGATGTCGACGGACGTGGGGGTGGGTGGTGAGAGCCTCGACGGGCTCGAGCGTGGTGTACATGAGAGACCTTTTGGTCGGCTGCGAATGCCGGTGTTCTTCCGGCATGCAGCGGGGAGGCATCCGTGCGCTGGCCAGCGGGTCAGTGCAGATGCGGAGAAGTGAACGGACAGGTAGTCCGTGGGGCCGGAACCGACGAGGTCCGGTGGCTCAACCAGCGCGCGTTACGCGGCGGTGGGAGCGGCGAGCAGTCCCAGGAAGGTCAGTCCCATGGGAGCGCGCAGCGGGGTGTGTCCGAACACTGCATTGCGAATCATCATGGCTGTCCTCCTCTCGTGACGTGTCGCGATCTGGAACGTTAGCGGGTCGAAGCAGCGTTCGTCAAGCAAGCTCCCAGAATTCGAGGACCTCCGGGCGTGTCGCCAGTCCTGGGCCTGGCTCCCTCGGTGAAGCGGCCTAGCAGGGTAGCGTAGGTCGACGGTCGGTGGTGGGGGTCGATACGCCACACGTCGGGAAGGAACGCGCATGCACCTGAAGAGCGTCACGCTCAAGGGGTTCAAGTCATTCGCCCAGCCGACCACCTTCGCCTTCGAACCGGGGGTGACCGCGATCGTCGGACCCAACGGCTCGGGCAAGTCCAACGTCGTCGATGCGCTGGCCTGGGTCATGGGGGAGCAGGGCGCCAAGACCCTGCGCGGCGGCAAGATGGAAGACGTCATTTTCGCCGGTACCTCGACTCGCGGGCCGCTGGGTCGCGCCGAAGTGCAACTCACGATCGACAACAGCGACGGAGCTCTGCCGATCGAGTACTCCGAGGTCACGATCAGCCGGACGCTGTTTCGCAACGGAGCGAGCGAGTACGCGATCAACGGCGAAGGATGCCGTCTGCTTGACGTACAGGAGCTCCTGAGCGACTCGGGACTCGGGCGCGAGATGCACGTCATCGTCGGGCAGGGTCGGCTCGACACAGTGCTGCAGGCCTCTCCCGAAGACCGACGCGGGTTCATCGAAGAAGCCGCGGGGATCCTCAAGCACCGGCGCCGCAAAGAGAAGACGCTTCGCAAGCTCGAGGCGATGGAAGCGAACCTCACGCGCCTGAGCGATCTGGCCGGTGAGCTGCGCCGACAGCTCAAGCCTCTGGGCCGCCAAGCCGAGATCGCCCGGGAAGCTGCCACGATCGCCGCTGTCGTGCGCGACGCGAAGGCTCGCTTGATAGCCGACGAACTCGTCGGCTTGCGTGCGGAGCTGGCAGATCACATGCGGGCCGAGCATGAGCGCCACGCCGAGCGGCTTGTGTTGCAGGATCGATCCGATCAGCTGCGGGTACGGATCGCGCAGCTCGAGGCTGAGCAGCGGTCCGAGGCTGTCGATGGTGCGCGGCGGGTGCTGTTCTCGCTCGAACGCGTGCAGGAGCGCCTGCGCGGGCTGTACTCGCTCGCCGGCCAGCGGTTGACGCTTCTCGGGGAGTCGTCCGATGACGACGGTGCGGCAGTCCGAACCGTCACGAGCGCAATGATCGATGACGCGCGGGCTGAGATCGACGAGGTTTCTGCAGGTCTCGTGGATGCCGAGGATGCGGCATCCGAGGCTGCCCGTGACGTCATGCGAGCTCGAGCCGAACTCGACGCCCTGGATGTCGACATCGCCGAGCAGAGCGCGCTGGTTTCGCAGCATGAGATGAAGCTCACCGCTCTGCGGGGGTCGGCGGACGCCGCAGCGTCAGCGCTGGCGGCCATCGACGATGCGCTGGCACGGCAGCAACGCGCATTGGATGCCGCGACCGCTCGTCGCGAGTCGGCGGCGGCGGAGCTTGCCGGGGTCGATCCCGAGCTCGTTCCCGAGGGCAGCTCGGCGCAGTACGCAGCCGAGTACGACGAGGCTGGCCGCCGGGCGACGGATGCCGAGACCCGCGTCTCGGAGCTCCGGGACCGCCTTCACGAGACCGAACGCGAGATCGAAGCGCTCACCGCCCAGACCACGGCGCTGACGCGCGCGCTGGGCGTCAAGAACGCCTCAGCTGACCTGATTGCTGAGGAAGCTCCCGGGGTTCGGGGCCTGGTCGGTGACGCCATTCAGATCACGCCCGGGTATGAGGCCGCGATCGCCGCCGTGCTCGGTCCCCGCGCCGAAGGTGTGCTGGTGGACAGCCTCGAGGATGGCTTTGCGCTGGCCGAGCGAGTGCGTAACGCCGATCGCGGGGTGGTCGATTTTGTCATCGGCGAGGTCGCGGAAGCGGTTGAGGATCTTTCTGGATTCGGTTCGCTGCGGCCCGCCCCAGATGTTGTCACCGGTCCCGCCGGTGTGCGGGCGCTTCTGGCGCGTGTCGTCATCGCGGACGACCTCGACGCAGTTCGGAAGAGCGCGCCGCAGGTGGTCGCCGACCCGCGCACGATCACCGTCGTCACCCGGGCGGGTGAGGTGTTCACAGGCTCGTCGCTGCGAGCAGGCGCGGGAGCCTCTCGATCCCGACTTGAGCTCCTGGCCGAACGAGACGCTGCCGCCGACCGTCGCGATGAACTCGTCGTGGTGGCCGACTCCCTGCGGGAGGCGCTCGCCGATGCGCGCGCCGAGGCCGAGGAGGCCAAACGCCACACGAGCGCGGCGCTGACCCGGCTGCGTGAGCACGACGCAGCGGTGGCTGCGCACGCGGAACAGGTCAACCGCGCCACCGTGCAAGTCGAGGCTGCCAGCGCGGAGTGTGAACGGCTTGAGGCAGGACTCGCGCAGGCGCAGGCTGCCCGGGATGATGCTGCGGCAGCCGCAGCGTCGGCTCAGGCGCAATTGCAGCATGCCCTGGAGGCGCCGCGTCCCATTCTTGACGCATCGGCTCGCGACGGGCTTCTCGAGGCACTCGAGGGTGCGCGGGAGCACGAGATGCGGGCGCGGCTCGAGGTCGAAACGCTCCGTGAGCGGGTTCGCGCCGGACAGGCGCGTGTGCAGCAGCTGGAACGCCAGCGCGAGCGCGAGGCCGCGGCTGCCGCCGAAGCGGCGCGACGCGCTGTCATTCGTCGACGCCAACGTCAGGTTGCCGCCGATGTCGCAGCGACCCTGCCGGCCGTCCTGGATTCGGTCGACCGATCGGTCTCGGCGGCGCGTCTCGAGCTCGCTGAAGCCGAGTCGGCCCGCTCCGCCGTCACGTCAGAGCTGTCGGCAGTTCGGGCCGACGAAGCCGCGGTTCGGGAACGTCTGGCAGGACTCACCGAAAGCGTTCACGGGCTCGAGCTGCAGATGCACGAGAAGCGACTTCACGTGACGAGCATCCTTGACCGGGCGCGATCGGAACTGAGTCTTGAGGAAGACATTCTCGTTTCCGAATATGGGCCCGATCAGCCGATTCCTGCTGACGACGGCGAAGAGCCGGTGGCTTTCGACCGCGCGAGTCAGCGGAAGCGGCTCCAGGATGCCGAACGCAAGCTAGCGCAACTCGGTCGGGTGAATCCGCTCGCGCTCGAGGAATTTGCCGCGCTCGAACAGCGACACACGTTCCTCACGGAGCAGCTCGCCGACCTCACCAGCACGCGAAAGGACCTCGTCACGATCATCGAGGACCTCGATGAGCGGATGCAGACGATCTTCCTCGCCGCGTTCGACGACACCCGGACCGCGTTCGACGAGGTCTTTCCGATCCTGTTCCCCGGGGGCTCGGGGAGCCTGAGCCTGACCGATCCGGACAACCCGCTGACTACCGGAATCGAAGTTGCGGTGCGGCCGGTCGGAAAGAAGATCGAGCGGCTCTCGCTGCTGTCTGGCGGCGAGAGATCCCTCGCGGCGGTCGCGCTGCTGACGGCGATTTTCAAGGCCCGTCCGAGCCCGTTCTACATCCTCGACGAGGTGGAGGCGGCGCTCGACGACGCCAACCTCGGGCGACTCCTGGGTGTGTTCGAGCAGCTGCGCGCCAGTAGTCAGCTCATCGTGATCACCCATCAGAAGCGGACGATGGAGATCGCCGACGCACTCTACGGTGTCTCGATGCGACAGGACGGCGTCTCGGCTGTCGTTGGCCAGCGGATCGCCGATCGCGCGGCCAGCTGACCGTAGGCTGGAGCTATGGCCGAATCATCCTGGTCGCTCGGACGAGCGCTACGCGGCATGTTCGTCAAACCCACGATCGATGAGACGACGTGGGAGGACCTTGAGACGGCGCTCCTGACAGCCGACTTCGGCCCTGACATCACCGAGCGCATCGTGGATGAGCTGCGCGAGAAGGTCGACCGGTATCGGACCACTGATCCGCGTGACCTGCAGCGGATGCTCAAAGAAACGCTCGAAGAACACTTCGCGAGATTCGACACCACGCTCAAGCTCACCGAGCGCCCCGCCGTCGTGCTCGTGGTCGGGGTCAACGGGGTGGGAAAGACCACGACCATCGGCAAGTTCGCGAACTTCTTGCGCCGCTACCAGCGCAGCGTCGTCGTCGGCGCTGCCGACACCTTCCGCGCCGCTGCCGTCGACCAGCTCGCGACCTGGGCTGAGCGTGGCGGCGCGCATATCGTCCGGCCGCAGCATGAGGGGCAAGACCCGGCATCCGTGGCCTTTCAGACGATCGAGTACGCGAAGAACACCGGAACCGAGATCGTGCTCGTCGACACGGCAGGGCGCCTGCACACCAAGGGCGGCCTCATGGATGAGCTCGGCAAGATCCGCCGGGTCATCGAGAAGCAGGCGCCGATCAGTGAGGTCCTCCTCGTCCTGGACGCAACAACGGGGCAGAACGGCGTCATGCAGGCCGAGGCGTTCCTGGAGCACGCCGGCGTCACCGGCCTCGTTCTCACCAAGCTCGACGGCTCAGCGAAGGGCGGGTTCGTCCTCGCTGTTCAGGAGCGCACCGGCATCCCTGTCAAGCTGCTCGGGCAGGGCGAAGGAATCGGCGATCTCACCGGCTTCACCCCGCACGTTTTCGCTGCCGCCCTCGTCGATTGACGCCGCGCCGGGCGCGGGGACTATCGGTCGGCCCCCGGGGCTGGTTTCATGGGGTCATGGCGATCGAGCACGACTTCTTCGGCCTGCTGGAATCTGGTCCGGACGGTTCGATCTTCTGGTCTGAGAACGTCGAGTTCGCAGACCAGTCGGTCACCGTCGATCTGACCGCGCCCGATCAAGACGATGTCTCTCCGGACGCGCTCGATGTAGCCGCGAGCCTCATCTCGTCTCTCGAGACGATTGATCGGATCGCGCGCGAGGCGATGGTGTCGCAGCTGAGCGAGCGCACCAGCGAGGTAACCGAGTACATCCTGCAACAGCAGGAAATGCTGGGCGAGGAGTTGGAGTCGTTCCTCGTCGACATTTCCGGAGACACGCACATCGACGTCATCCGTGCCCTGCAACTGATGAGCATGACGATCCTGGCCGACGAACACGGCGGATCCGACCCGTTCGCCGTGCTCGAGTACGCCCTCGACCCGGATGCCACCGACGACGTGCTCCTGGTGAACATCGCCTCGGACGGCACGGTGCTCTCGGTCACCAGCGCTGATTGACCGCGCCCAGCTCGCTCACACGGCTTGAGCGAAGCTCAGGCCTTCGCGCGCGATGTCGTCGGCGAGGTGCGACAGGTTGTCGGGGATCTGTCGTCCCTTCGACAGCATCGACTGTGCCCACAGCCGCCCGGCGCGGTACGACGAACGGACGAGGGGCCCCGCCAGCACGCCGAGGAATCCGATCCGCTCGGCCTCCTCTTTGAAGGCGACGAACTCGTCGGGTTTGACCCAGCGCGCGACTGGCAGGTGACGCGGTGAGGGCCGCAGGTACTGCGTGATGGTGATGATGTCGGTGCCGGCTTCGTGGAGGTCGCGCAGAGCCTGAACCACTTCCTCGGGCTCCTCGCCCATTCCGAGGATGAGGTTGGACTTGGTGATCAACCCTGCCTGCCGAGCCTGGGTGAGAACGTCGAGCGAGCGCTCGTAACGGAACGCGGGGCGGATGCGCTTGAAGATCCTCGGGACGGTCTCGACGTTGTGGGCGAAGACCTCCGGGCGCGCCGCGAACACGTCATCAAGAAGGGCAGGCTCGCCGTTGAAGTCGGTAGCGAGCAACTCGACACCGGTGCCGGGATTCACGGCGTGAATCTGCCGCACCGTTTCTGCGTTCAACCATGCGCCCCCGTCGGGCAGGTCGTCGCGGGCGACGCACGTGACGGTGGCGTACCTCAGCTGCATCCGCTGGACACTCTCGGCGACCCGCCGCGGCTCGTCGGTGTCGTAGGCGGCGGGCTTTCCCGTGTCGATTTGGCAGAAGTCGCAGCGTCGGGTGCACTGAGATCCGCCGATGAGGAAGGTTGCCTCGCGGTCTTCCCAGCACTCGTAGATGTTGGGGCATCCGGCCTCTTGGCACACCGTGTGAAGACCCTCATCTTTCACCAGGTGCTGCAGCTGGGTGTACTCCGGCCCCACCTTGGCTTTCGTGCGGATCCAGTCTGGCTTGCGCTCGATGGGAGTCTGCGCATTGCGGACTTCGAGCCGCAGGAGTTTTCTGCCCTCGGGGGCAGTCTGCGCTCCGGTGGCGGACGCGCCGCCTGTCGATCCTGTCCCGCATGCACTCATGCTGTGACCTCCGCGTACTCTCGCTCGAACTGTTCGACGACGGTGGCCAGGACGTCTGCTGGTGCGACGGGCGCGCCGACCACCTCGCTGACCGTCGTGACGCCGGCATCCGTGATCCCGCAGGGGATGATCCCGCGGAAACCGGCGAGCGTGTTGTCGCAGTTGACAGCGAAACCGTGCATCGTCACACCCTTTTCCACGCGCACCCCGATGGCCGCCACCTTGTCTTCGGACAGGGGGCGGCGAACCCAGACGCCGCTGCGACCCTCGACCTGGTACCCCTCGACGCCGTGCTGCGAGAGGGCGGAGATGAGCAGCCGCTCGAGGCGACGGACGTGGGCCACGACATCGATCGGATCGGGAAGCCGCACGATCGGATAACCGACGAGCTGCCCGGGACCGTGCCACGTGATCTTCCCGCCGCGATCGACGTCGATCACCGGTGTCCCGTCGGCGGGACGCTCGTGCGGCTCCGTCCGCTTGCCAGCCGTATAGACCGCGTCGTGTTCGAGCAGGACGAGCGTGTCGGGGCGGGAACCTGCGACGACCTCGCGGTGGATGCGGCGCTGCATCTCCCAGGCGTCGAGATAGGGAACTGTCGCGGGAGACAGGCCCGCCACCACCACATCGAGCACGCAAGCCTCCGCAGTTTCTGGACTGCGTCCAACAATACGCTGAATCCTGGAAACGCCGACGTGTACCCTTCCTCCATGTCCGGAGGCAGGCCACATGCGGTATCGCGGGATTCAATCGCTGAAGCGGCATGCGAGCTCTTCCTCGAACAGGGCTACGAGCGCACGACTGTCGCGCATATCGCTCGCCGTGTCGGAGTGAGCAGGTCGAGCTTCTTCAACTACTTCGAGTCGAAGTCCGAAGTGTTCTGGTCGGGCCTGGATGAGCGGATCGAGTTTCTCGACGGATTCCTCGCTGCGGCGTGCCCGTCTTCGCGGGCGGCAGAGGTCGTGGCGGATGCTGTGCGTGAGGCCTTCTCGCGGTTCACCCCCGATGCGCTGGCGCTTGCGCTCGTGAACTCTGAAGCGATGGGAGTCGTTCCCGAGTTGACCCAGGAGATGGCGACGCGGCAGTGGCGTATCGCTGCGTCCATCAGCCCCTACCTGCGTCGAACGGGAGAGGAAGCGCTCGCCGCCGAAGTGCACGCCGCAGCCTACGCGGGGGCTGTCGTCGCTGCGCTGCGGGCCTGGGCGCTGGCTGGTGCGGGGCGCGAGAGCCTTGACGATCTGCTTCGTCGCGCCCTGGGAGTGCTTCGCTGATCCCCGGGGGCACGCTCACGTAGAATCGGACGATCATGGCAACCTTCGGCACGCTCTCGGATCGCCTTACCGAAACCTTCCGCAACCTCCGCACCAAGGGCAAGCTCACGCCCGCGGACGTCGATGGGACCGTCCGCGAAATCCGGCGCGCACTTCTGGATGCCGACGTCGCGCTCCCTGTCGTCAAGGAGTTCACCGCGAAGGTGCGAGAGCGCGCGCTCGGCGACGAGGTCAACCGTGCCCTCAACCCGGCCCAGCAGGTCGTCCAGATCGTCAACGAGGAGCTGATCGGCATCCTCGGCGGGCAGCAGCGGCGACTGCAATTCGCCAAAACGGCTCCGACTGTCATCATGCTGGCGGGCCTGCAGGGGTCGGGAAAGACGACCTTCGCGGGCAAGCTCGCGAAGATGCTCGAGAAGGACGGTCATACACCGCTTCTTGTGGCCTGTGACCTGCAGCGCCCCAATGCCGTGAACCAGCTCCAGGTCGTCGCCGAGCGGGCCGGAGCCGCGATCTACGCGCCCGAGCCCGGCAACGGCGTCGGAAACCCCGTGAAAGTCGCCAAGGATGGCGTCGAGTACGCGAAGCAGAAGCAGCACGACATCGTCATCATCGACACCGCAGGTCGGCTGGGTGTGGATGCCGAGCTGATGAAGCAGGCTGCCGACATCCGGAAGGCGACTGACCCCGACGAGGTGCTGTTCGTCATCGACGCGATGATCGGCCAGGACGCCGTCAACACCGCGAAGGCTTTCCAGGAGGGCGTCGACTTCACGGGAGTTGTCCTCTCCAAACTCGATGGCGACGCACGCGGTGGCGCCGCCCTGTCTGTGGCATCGGTCACCGGTCGCCCCATCATTTTCGCGTCCACGGGCGAAGGGCTGGACGACGTCGAGCCTTTCCACCCCGACCGGATGGCGAGCCGGATCCTCGATCTCGGTGACATCCTCACCCTCATCGAACAGGCGCAGAGCGCCTTCGATGAGGCCGAAGCGGCCAAGATGGCCGAGAAGCTCGCGACTGAGCAGTTCACGCTCGAGGACTTCCTCGAGCAGATGCAGCAGCTCAAGAAGATGGGCTCGATGAAGAAGATGCTCGGGATGCTTCCGGGCATGGGCCAGATGAAGCAGCAGCTCGACGACTTCGATGAGCGCGAGATCGATCGCACCGAGGCCATCATCCGGTCGATGACGCCCGGCGAGCGGCGCAACCCGAAGATCCTCAACGGATCGCGGCGCCTGCGTATCGCGCGCGGTGCGGGGATGACGGTCACCGATGTCAATCAGCTCGTGCAGCGGTTCGATCAGGCGGCCAAGATGATGAAGACCGTCGCGCGCGGCGGTGTTCCCAACATCCCCGGCATGGGTCCGGTTCCCGGCGGCGGTCGGCCCGGTGCGTCAGCCAAGCGCGGCAAGCAGTCCAAGGCGCAGAAAGCACGCCAGGGTTCCCGATCGGGCAACCCCGCGAAGCGCGCTGCCGAAAACGCCGGTCTCGCGACGCAGAACGCGACACCCACCGGTTCGGGCTTCGGCCTGGGCGGCGGGCAGCAGGCTCCGACCGAGGCCGACCTTGCTGAACTCCAGAAAATGCTCGGAAAGAACTGACGCCCGCGCGCTGACATTGCGCAGCTGAACTCTCGCCGCGGGACCGGGGCGTTCGCTACAATCCGCACGTCATCTGTCTTCCCCGGCGAGCGGAACCGAGAATGTCCGTGCTCAGCGGTCAGCACCTGTTCGACCGTGATGTGCCGCGCTTTCTCGAGAGCCCCGCGGGCGTGCTCCCGCCCTACCCTCGGCGCACATGGCTGCGCTGGGCGATGCGGGGAGTGCTCGCTCTCCCGCTGATCGTCGTCGTCGTGCGCTACGCGCTGCTGGCTCCCGAACCGTGGCACGACACGGCCAATCAGGCGCTGCTGTCCCGCGTGCGCGACGGAGCAGGTCAGCCAGCTCTTGACGACGTTCTCGCCGCCGCTGGGCGCGCTGCCGGCCCTGGTCCTCCCGTCGGAGTTACTCCTCGCGCTCGGCGGAGCGCTGCTGGGAGGTTTCTTCCTCCAGGGTCTTGACCAGGCGATGTTCCGCCGCGGGCTGCATGGCATCATCCGTCTCGTCGTCCTGGTCTCGCTGCTGATCTCGCCGGTGTTCGTTCTGCTCGCGGCAACCGACATCACAATGTTCGGCGCCGTCGTCCTTTTCGGCTTCGGACTCATCGACATCGTGCGTTTTGAGAATCTCGCCAACACCCAGGCGGGATTTCGTGCAGGGCTGTTGCTCGGGGCAGCGGCGATGACCGACGTACGGGCCATCCCACTCGTTCTCACCGTGGCGATCGTGGGTACTCTTCTCATCCACTCCCGCCCACAGGCCCGGGCGGCGAACGCGGTGATCGTGGCCTTTCCCACCGTCGCGGTCACTGTCGCGCTCGCCCTCGCCGGCGTGATCATCGGCTCGGGACCGCTCACTTTTCTCCGCACCGATGCGACAAGTGCCGCCCGCGCGATCGAGGCGCTGGTCTCGGATCCGCTCAGCGAGCCGCTCATGCTGTATCTCGCGCCCGTGCTTGTTGTGGCGATAACCGCGGGAGTGTTCGGATTCGCGCGCTCGGGCGTCATGATGCTCTTGATCGCGGTGGGTGCTCTGGCGGGTGTGCTGGTGGGTTCCCCGCTGATCGCCGCTGCAGCGCTCGCCTATCTGCTGGTGCACATCTCGGTCACCATCCTTCCGACCGAATCGCCAGCCCAGCATGCGGCGATCGTCGTGATGTGTTCCGTTCTCGTCGGCATCGTCGGGTGGGTGGTCGCCTCGCGACTTCCCGAAGCCCAGGAGTGGTCGGTCGTCTTCACCGGTTTCGGTTCGGTTCCGTCTGGCGGGGGCGACGGATGACGGACATCGATGTGAGCCTCCTGGATGTCGGCTTTCGCGCGGTGTACGCCCGTGAAGGGTGGATTCCGCTCGCGGCCGGTGAGGACGGCACGATCCTGGTCGGGGCGTCTCGCGAGTTGAACCCCGCGCAGGGGGAAGCGATCGCAGACGATCTCGGCGCACCGATCGAGGTGGTTCCGGTGAGCCAGCAGTTCATCGTCGATGCCGTGATCGAGGTGTTCGCGGCAGAGTTCGCTGCCGAGGCGGCAGATGGTCTCGCAAATGCCAATCCGGTGCGCTCGGCACGCACCGTGCTCTCCCGAGGCCAGGTCATCGGGTTCGCGATCGCGGCGAGCGTCGCCGTGCTCGGTGCACTCTTGCTGACCGGCGCGACACTCGTCGTCATCCTCGCTGCCATCAATCTCTTCTTCCTGGCCAGCGTGCTGTTCAAGTTCGTCGTGGCCTTCCGGGGATCCCGCTACGACCTCGTGAACAAGGTGTCGCAGTTCGAACTGGCGATGCTCGACGAAGACGAGCTGCCGTTCTACACCGTGCTGGTGCCGGTCTTTCGCGAAGAGAAGGTCGTCGCGCAGCTCATGACCAATCTCGGTCGCCTGGACTATCCGCGCGACCGCCTCGAGGTGCTGATCCTCGTCGAGGAGGGCGACGACGCAACCCGTGCGACGATCGCTCGGTCAGTAGTCCCGGAGCACTTCATCGTCGTTCCGGTTCCGGCCGGGGTGCCGCAGACCAAGCCCCGCGCGTGCAACGTCGGCCTCGAGCTGGCACGGGGGGACTTCCTCGTGATCTTCGATGCCGAGGATGCGCCCGAGCCCGACCAGCTGAAGAAGGCGGTCATCGTGTTCTCGCGAACCGATGAATCGACAGCCGTCGTGCAGGCCTCGCTCAACTACTTCAACGCGCGGGAGAACGCCCTCACGCGTCTGTTCACGCTCGAGTACGGGGCGTGGTTCGACTACATGCTCATGGGTCTCGAGGACTCCGACCTTCCGATCCCGCTCGGTGGAACGTCCAATCACTTCCGGATGACGGCGCTTCGACGCCTCGGGGGATGGGACCCGTACAACGTCACCGAGGATGCCGACCTCGGCATCCGCGCCAGCGCACTGGGCTATCGGGTCGGTGTCGTCGATGCCACGACGATGGAGGAGGCGACCTCGCGGGTCCCGCAGTTCATCAAACAGCGCAGCCGATGGATCAAGGGATACATGCAATCCGCTCTGGTGCACTCGAGGCAGCCCATCGCGCTGATCCGTCGGATCGGCCTGCGGCGCTTCGCAGCGTTCGCTCTGCTGATCGCAGGCACGCCGTTCACGTTCCTCAGCGTCATCCCGTTCGCGATCCTGCTCGTGCTCGCCCTCGCGCTGCCGTTCTATGTCGTTCCCGTTGAGGTTCCGCCGATCGTGATCGTGTTGAGCGCCTTGAACTTCTTGCTCGGCTACTCCCTGCTGATCTACATGAACATGATGGGCCCGTATAAACGGGGATTGTTCGGGCTCGTGCCCTGGGCCCTCTTGAAACCGGTGTTCTGGGTTCTGCACTCCATCGCGGCGTACAAGGCGCTGTGGCAGCTGATCACCAGGCCGCACTACTGGGAGAAGACCGAACACGGAACCTCCCGGTTCGCTGCGCCGCACGTCGACACCGCGGAGCATCCCGATCCCGCGCTGCCTGAGGAACCAGCCTCCGATGATCCGGAGGCGGGCCTCAGCCCCGAGGAGCGGGACGCGCGCAGCGCCGGGGAGCGTCAACGCCGGATGTCGTGGTGAATCTCCCCGCTAGCGCAGAGCGTTCAGGTGATCGCGTAGCGTCGGCCCGTCGCGGAACTCGGTGACGAGGTGACGCACGACTGCTCGCAGGTCTCCGCCGTTCTCGTCCGCCACCCTCAGTTGCCGTTCGTAGCTGGCACCGGTGGCGAGGATCTTCTCGACGCCGGCGAATTCCTTGGCGCATTTGAGCTGGACAGAGATCTCGGCGAGGTCATCCAGAACGTCGCGGAGGTGCTGACGAACTGGCGCGAGTGTTCCGTCCCGGTCGACGATGATCTCGGCATCCAGTCCGTACCTGGCCGCCCGCCACTTGTTCTCGCGGAGGAACCAGGGTTGGATGCCGGTCAGTTCTTCCCCGGCGTCGAGTCGCCGTGAGAAGTGCTCCACCAGCACCTGGATGAGCGCCGCGACCGCTGCAAGCTCGGGCAGCGTCGACATCCCGTCGCACGCGCGCACCTCGATCGTGCCCCAGCGTGGTGCGGGCCGGATGTCCCAGCGCACCTCGGTCGCATCCTCCATGACGCCCGTGCGCACCATGTCGTCGAGGTAGGCCTCGAACGCTGCCCAGTCATCGAGCAGCCAGGGCAGTCCCGCGGTGGGCAGTTGCTGGAAGACGAGCGCCCGGTTCGACGCGTAGCCGGTGCGGTCGCCAGCCCAGAAAGGACTCGACGCCGACAGCGCCTGAAGGTGGGGGAGATACGTCGATAGGGCGCGGATGAGCGGCATGACCTTGTTGACGTCCTCGACACCCACATGGATGTGGATGCCCCAGATCATCATGTTCCGGCCCCACCACTGGGTTCGCTCGATGAGCGCCTGGTACCGAGTCTTGTCGGTGACCTCCTGGTCGTACCACTGCGCGAAGGGGTGCGATCCGGCGCACATCAGGTCGAGGTCCCGCGGCTCGGTCGCCGTCCGGAGTGCACGGATGCCGTCCACCATGTCTTCGGCGGCGGCGGCCACTGTCGCGCCGATTCCGCTGGTCACCTCGACCGTGTTCGTGAGCAGCTCGCTCGTGAGCGAAAAGCGTTCGAGCTCGATTGCTGGCGCGAGCTCGTCGAGGATCTCGGGAGCGCGACCGACAAGGTCACCCGTGCCGCGGTCGGCGAGCATGATCTCCCACTCGAGACCGACGGAGGAGCGAGCGGATGTCGCAAAGCCGAGCGTCATGGCGTCAGTTTCGCATGCGTCGTGTCACCGGGCGCCCATTGCGGCCCGGTGCATCGACGATCAGGAAGCGCCGATCTCGATGAGCAGGACGCCTCCGGCGATCGCCACGACCCCCAAGCCCATCAGCCAGGTGAACGGCTCATCGAACAGAATCTTCGCCAACACCGCCGTCAACGCGACACCGGTAGCCGACCAGATTCCGTAGGCCACGCCGACAGGCATCCCCTCGGCAAGACACAGGAACAGCAGTGTGAAGGCGATGACGTAGGACGCGATGACCGGCGCGATCCAGACGGTGCGCCGAAAGCCCTCCGATGCCCGGAGGGACATCGTGCCGGTGACTTCGAAGACGATGGCGCCCACGAGGTACACCCACATCACTGTGCGTCCTCCGGATCACTCGCCGCCCGTCGCGGTACCGTGCGTGCAGCCCCGGCTCCGAACTCCACGAGAAACACCCCGGCGACGACCACGACGATGCCGAGGCTCATGAGCCACGTCAATGGATCCCCGAACAGCACCGATGCGAGCACTGCCGTCAGCGCGACTCCGGAGGCCGCCCACACTCCGTATGTCAGGCCGATGGGCGCACCGGCCCGCAGCAGGAGCGTGAGGCAGGCAAAAGCTCCCACGTAACCGATCCCGACGCCGACGAACCAGATAGCCGAGTCGACCGAAAGGCGAAGCGAGAGAGTGCCGCCCACCTCCAGCACGATCGCACCGATCAGATAGAGCCACTTCGTCACGCTGCACCTCCGCCTGGGGCAGTCTCTTGTCGTGTCACGGCTCACACGCTACCGGCGACGTGTGTCGACATCGGACGACAATCGGCGCGGTTCTCGGCATCCGGTCGGATCTGGCAGAATAGAGGGTCGGACCGCGCTCGACCCTCTATCCAGCGCGTCCACCCCCTGAGCTTCCGCCGGGTGTGCACCCCACGCTCCAGGCGATCAGTTCGTTCGAATCCACCACACAGGAGAATCGTGGCTGTCAAGATCCGCCTCAAGCGGCTCGGTAAGATCCGTGCCCCGTACTACCGCATCGTCGTCGCAGACTCGCGCACCAAGCGTGACGGGCGCGTCATCGAAGAGATCGGCAAGTACCACCCGACCGAGGAGCCCTCGTTCATCGAGGTCGACTCTGCTCGCGCCCAGTACTGGCTGAGCGTGGGCGCTCAGCCCACCGAGCAGGTGCGTGCCATCCTCAAGATCACCGGCGACTGGGGAACCTTCAAGGGCGACAAGAACGCCACCTCGACCCTGAAGACTGCAGAGACCAAGGAGGCCTTCGAGGCCGACTCGGCCAAGAAGTCGGTCATCAAGCCCAAGGCTGAGAAGAAGGCTGAGGAGGCCCCCGCGGCCGACGCCGACGCCGACGCTGCACCCGAGGCCGCTGAGTCGGCCGAGACCGCAGAAGCCTGATCCGTGCTCGCCGCCGCGCTCGAACACGTCGTCAAGGGAATCGTCGACAACCCGGATGACGTGCGTATCCTTTCGTCGGAGTCCTCACGTGGTGAGGTGCTCGAGGTGCACGTGCACCCCGACGACCGAGGACGCGTCATCGGGCGCGGCGGTCGCACGGCCAAAGCTATCCGCACCCTGATCTCGGCCCTGGCCGACGGGCGCCGCGTGCGGGTTGACGTCGCGGACGACTGACGTGGTCGATTCGGACGGGCGTCCGGCGCCGCCCCCTTCGGCAGGAACCCAGCTTCGGGTCGGACGCCTGGTGAAGGCGCACGGGCTGAAGGGTGCACTGAAACTTGAGCTCTACACCGATAACCCCGACGGCCGATTTGTCCCGGGAGCGACGTTCACCCTCCAGGTTCCCGACACCTCGCCCTGGCACGGCAAGCCGTTGACCGTTCGGGAGTTCCGCTGGATGAACTCCCACCCCGTCGCCTTCTTCGAAGGTGTCGATGATCGGACCGCCGCAGAGAGCCTCGTGCGTGCCATCCTCTGGGTCGATGAGGCAGCCGACGCGGCATCCGAGGAAGAGGATGCCTGGTTCGATCACCAGCTCGTCGGCCTCGACGTCCGCCGCGGTGACGCCTCCGTCGGCCGCGTTATCCGCGTTGAGCATCTGCCGGCGCAGGACCTGCTGATCGTGCGCACCGAGGCCGAGAGCGAAGTGCTCGTGCCCTTCGTCAAGGCGATCGTTCCGGTGGTCGATCCCGCTGCGGGGTATGTCGTCGTCACGCCGCCGGCTGGCCTGTTCGAGGAGCTCGTCGACGAGGATCCCGAACCCGCCGCATCCTCTGACGATTCCCCCGAGGACCCGGCTGCCGACACCGACGGGAACTGACGTGCGGATCGACGTCGTCACGATCTTCCCCGGGTTCTTCGACGTCCTCGAGGTTTCGCTGATCGGCAAGGCTCGCGAGCGTGGCCTCCTCGATGTCCGCGTTCACGATCTGCGTCAGTGGACGCATGACCGTCACCGCACCGTCGATGACACGCCCTACGGGGGCGGTGCCGGGATGGTCATGAAGCCCGAACCCTGGGGCGAGGCGCTGGACGAACTCGCTCCAGTCGATGCGTCACCTCGGCCGACGATCGTGTTCCCGTCGCCGGCTGGGGAACTGTTCCGCCAGTCGACCGCGCGTGAGCTCGCTCTCGAGGAGCACCTCGTCTTCGGGTGCGGACGGTACGAGGGCATCGACGAGCGCGTGTTCGAGGAGGCCTCCGCGCGCGGCTCGGTTCGCCTCATAAGCCTCGGTGACTACGTTCTCAACGGGGGCGAAGTGGCGGCCATGGCGATGATCGAAGCCGTCGGACGCCTCATTCCTGGGATGGTCGGCAACCCGGCGAGCATCGTCGAGGAGTCCCACGAAAATGGGCTCCTGGAGTATCCGTCGTACACGAAGCCCGCCGTTTGGCGAGATCGCGCCGTGCCCGACATCCTGCTCAGCGGCAATCACGGTGCGATTGCGCAGTGGCGCGCAGAACAACAGATCGAGCGCACCCGGACGCGCCGCCCTGATCTGCTACCGGAGTGAGCGGGCGCCGCTGAGGCGGCCCTCCGCCAGCGTGGGGAGTCACCGACTTGTCACATGCGAGAAACCCGCCGGCCGGTTCAGCGCGACAGACTGAGAGTCCGTCACCCGCTGAAGGGACCGTTGCCATGCGCCGCGCCAAGATCGTCGCCACCCTGGGACCAGCAACATCCTCATACGACCAGATCGAGGCTCTCGTTCGCGCGGGGATGGATGTCGCGCGGCTGAACATGAGCCACGGCGAGTGGGACATTCACGAGCGGTCGTACGCCAACGTGCGCCGCGCGGCTGACGCCACGGGGCGTGCGGTCGGCATCCTCGCGGATCTGCAGGGGCCGAAGATCCGGCTCGGACGCTTCGCAGACGGCCCGCACCACCTCGAGCCAGGCGACATCTTCACGATCACCACCGAAGACGTCGAGGGGACGCGCGAGATCTGCGGGACCACGTTCCCGCAGCTGGCCTCGGATGTCGTCGCCGGCGACACGCTGCTCATCGACGACGGCAAGGTGCGCCTGCGAGTGCTCGATACCGACGGCGTCCGGGTCCGCACCGAGGTCGTCGTCGGGGGAGCGGTCTCGAACAACAAGGGAATCAATCTTCCCGCCGTGGCAGTCAGTGCACCCGCGCTGAGCGCGAAGGACGAAGCCGACCTGCGCTGGGCGCTGGCGCTCGGTGTCGACATGATCGCGCTCTCGTTCGTGCGTTCGCCCAAGGACGCGCAGCGGGCCCGGATCATCATGGCCGAGGAGAATCGCCGCATCCCGATCATCGCGAAGATCGAGAAGCCGGAGGCCGTCGAGCACCTGCAGGAGATCATCGACGCGTTCGACGGTGTCATGATCGCGCGGGGCGATCTCGGCGTGGAGTTGCCGCTGGAAACCGTGCCGATCGTGCAGAAGCGGGCGATCGAACTGGCACGACGCTGGGCGAAGCCGGTGATCGTTGCGACCCAGATGCTCGAATCGATGATCGAGAATCCGGTGCCGACCCGCGCCGAAACCTCGGATGTCGCCAACGCCGTGCTCGACGGTGCTGACGCTGTGATGCTCTCGGGCGAGACGAGCGTCGGTGCGCATCCCGTCACAGTGGTCGAGACGATGGCGCGGATCGTCAGATCAACCGAGGAGACCGGGCTCGAGCGCGTACCTCAGCTCGGCACGAAGCCTCGGACGCAGGGCGGCGCTCTGACCCTCGCTGCCGCGACGATCGCCGACTTCGTCGACGCGAAATTCGTGTGCGTGTTCAGTCAGTCCGGCGACTCAGCCCGTCGTATGGCGCGGCTTCGCCACCGCGTGCCGATCCTCGCTTTCACCGATCTGCCGGGAACCCGGTCCCGTCTGGCGCTCAGCTGGGGCGTGGAGCCGTTCCTGGTCGCGCGGGCCACCTCGACCGACGGGCTCATCGAACTGCTCGACCGGGTGCTCATCGAGGCCGGTCGGGCGGTTCCCGGCGACGTCGTGATCATGACCGCAGGGGCGCCCCCGGGGACGCCGGGGTCGACGAACAACGTGCGGGTGCACCGCGTCGGTGCCTCCGACGGGTCTTGACCGCGAGTGCAGTCGCTACTCAGCTGACGCCGAGGAAGCTCCGGTCGGTGAGGATGACGGGGCCATCCTCCGTGATCGCGATCGTGTGCTCGGAGTGAGCCCCGCGCGAGCCGTCCGCGCTGCGTAGCGTCCAGCCGTCGGCATCCGTTCGCAGCTGGTCCGTCGACTGCAAGAACCAGGGTTCGAGTGCCAGCACGAGTCCGGCGCGCAGGGGGTAGCCCCGGTGTGGTTTGCCATCGTTGGGGACGTGCGGGTCCCCGTGCATCTCGCGCCCCACGCCATGACCGCCGAAATCCGTGTTGATCGAAAGGCCCTCGCCGTGAGCGACGGCGGCGATGGCTGCCGAGATGTCGCCGATGCGGTTCCCGACGACAGCCGCACCGATCGCGGCGTCCAAGGCGCGCTCGGTCGTGTCGATGAGGACGAGGTCCTCGTCACGCGGCGTGCCCACCACGAAAGACACCGCGGAGTCGGCGACCCAGCCGTCGACCGATACGGCGAAATCGAGCGTCACGAGGTCACCGTCTCGGATGGCGTAGTCGAAGGGAAGTCCATGGAGCACGGCGTCATTGATCGACGTGCAGATGACCTTGCCGAAAGGACTCGCCCCGAAGGACGGGTGGTAGTCGATGTAGCACGACTCGGCGCCCGCCTTGCGGATCATTTCGTGCGCTCGGCGGTCGATGTCGAGGAGGTTCGTGCCGACGCGGGTCTCATCGCGCAGGGTCGCGAGCACTTCGGCGACGAAGCGACCCGCCGGTTTCATCGCCTCAATCTCGGCAGGGGTGCGCAACTCGATCATCAGTTTCCTCTCGACCGATCCATTCTGTCCGATCTACTATCGATCGGCTGTGAGGATGCCTCGCATCGCGCGCCCCGGATGCCGCGGCCCAGAGCCGGGCGTAGCATCGAAGCATGTGGCTGCGACGCGCGTATTACGGCTGGATGATCCCCGCCGCCTTCGTGCTGCCGTTGTGGCTCTTCGTCGGCTGGATCGCATTCAACGCCGGCGCGTGGGCGTTGCTGTGGGTCTTGCTCATGGCCATTCCCTCGGTACTCATCGGCCAGCTCGTGCTCACGCTCTTGGTCCGCGCGCGTCCGACCGCCCGGTCTGAGCGAGCGGTGTCGTGGTGGGATGTCGCAGGATTCACGGTGTGGCACGCCCTCACCATCGCGCTGGGCTTCTTCGTCGCAGCGTGGTGGTTCCCCGTCTTCCTGCTGACGGTCGCCGTCGGGCTTTCGCTCTTCTGGCTGATGCTCTGGCAGCTGTGGCGCGAAGCACGTCCGGGCCTGTCTACGCTGCGTAGCGCGTCTGGAGTGTCATACATCCCGCCCTCGCCGTCGACTCCGCCGCGCCGCGAGGACCCCGAGGTCATCGTCATCACCGAGCAGCAGCGCGGCTCCTGACGGTTTTGTTCGCGGCGGCTGTCGTGGCAGAATAGCTGTTTGTGCCTTGACGGATTCTGCCTCAGGGGAATCCACCGCCGGTCCTGACCGCGGTTCGGCACGCCTCATCCTTTTCTATCCACCCGCGACCGACCTGTGGCGGCCGCAGAGAGTAGCGATCATGCAGACCCTCGATATCGTCGACGCAGCCTCCCTGCGCAGCGACATCCCCGCTTTCGGCCCCGGCGACACCGTCAAGGTGCACGTGAACATCGTCGAAGGAAGCCGCTCGCGCGTCCAGGTCTTCCAGGGTGTCGTGCTCGGTCGCTCCGGCGACGGCGTGCGCGAGACCTTCACCGTCCGCAAGATCAGCTTCCAGGTGGGCGTCGAGCGTACCTTCCCCGTGCACAGCCCGATCATCGACAAGATCGAGCTCGTCACCCGCGGTGACGTGCGTCGAGCGAAGCTCTACTACCTCCGCGAGCTCCGCGGCAAGAAGGCAAAGATCAAGGAGAAGCGCGACAACTGAGTCCGCACCTCTCCACGTGTGCCCCGGTACCCCTCGGTGTCGGGGCACACGTGTCTTCCCTGGGTGTTGCCCGCCACCCGGGAGCCCCATCGTGTGACACCCTTATCTGAGCGTCCGCAGCACGGCGGACGGATTGGATCGCTGCATGACTTCCGACGCCGAGGCACCCGCTGAGCCCGTGACACGGTCGCAGCGGCGTCGAGAGGGAGGCCGGCGCGGCGGCTGGGTGTTCCTGCGCGATGTGCTCGTCATCATCCTGATCGCCGTCGTCGTTTCGGCTCTGGTGAAGACGTTCCTGGTCCGTTCGTTCTACATCCCGTCGAGCTCCATGGAGAACACGCTTCAGGTCGACGACCGCATCCTCGTCGACGAGCTCACGCCGCGATGGAACGGGTACCAGCGCGGTGACATCGTCGTGTTCCAGGACCCGGGTGGATGGCTTCCCCCGAGCGTGCGCCCGGCACAGTCTCCGTTCGTCGAGGGCATCGATTGGCTGCTCACGCTGGTCGGTCTCTCGGTCTCGGACTCCGAAGACCACCTCATCAAGCGGGTCATCGGGGTCCCCGGTGACCACGTCGTGTGCTGCAACGCGCTCGGCCAGATCACGATCAACGACGTGCCGATCGACGAGTCGGCATACGTCAAGCTCGACCCGGGCCAGAGCGCGCCGGATCCTGTGCCGTTCGATGTCGTCGTTCCCGACGGGAGCCTCTGGGTCCTCGGCGACAACCGTGACCACTCGAAGGATTCTCGATTCAACCAGGACCAACCAGGTTCTGGGTTCGTGCCGATGGAGAACGTCGTCGGTCGCGCATTCGTGATTACGTGGCCGATTGCTCGGTGGGGACTCCTGGACCCGCACAGTGAGGTCTTCGCCGGGGTTCCCTCGGGCGAGGGAGCCGACGCTCGATGACGAACGCATCGCGAGCGGTCCCGCGCCTCACCCTGGAGCGGAAGCTGCTGCGCGAGTACGACCTCGTCATCTCGTGCGACGAGGTCGGTCGCGGCGCTCTTGCAGGGCCGGTTGCTGTCGGGGCTACCGTGACAGATGCTGCGCTGTCTCGCCGCCGCGTTCCCGAGGGGTTGCGCGACTCGAAGCTGATTCCCGAACCGCGCCGTGCGGAGCTGGCTCGACGCGCCGCTGGTTGGGTCGTCGACAGTGCTGTCGGGTGGGCGAGCTCGGCCGAGATCGATGAGATCGGCATCCTTCCCGCGCTCGGGCTCGCGGCCAGGCGCGCGCTGGCGGAGCTCACGGCCCACGGCGTGGACCTGTCGCGCGCGATCGTGATCCTCGACGGGAACCACGACTACATCTCGCGGGCAGCCGGGCCCCGACTCACGGTCCGCCCCGTGATCAAGGCCGATCGCGACTGCGCGGGCGCTGCTGCGGCATCCGTCATTGCGAAGGTCGCCCGAGACGACCTCATGGTCGGTCTCCACGACGACCTGCCCGCCTACCAGTGGGTTCGCAACAAGGGGTACGCGAGTCCCGAGCACCGTGCTGCGATCCTCGAGCACGGGGTGAGCGATCACCATCGGGTGTCGTGGGCCTTCGCTGGAGCTCCGACGCTCTTCTGAGGTGCCCCAGGAGGAGCCTGGCCGTGGTCGCTTGCCGCATCCCGGGAACTAGGATGAAAGCACCATGGATGACGAGGTCTTCGAGGACTACGACCGCGAACTGGAACTGGCGCTGTATCGCGAGTACCGGGACGTCGTACACCAGTTCCAGTACGTGATCGAGACGGAGCGACGCTTCTACCTCGCCAACGATGTCAATGTCGTTCGCCGGGACACGGAGCACGACTTCTACTTCGAGATCACGATGAACGACGTGTGGGTGTGGGACATTTACCGCGCGGATCGATTCGTGAAGTCCGTGCGCGTGCTCACCTTCAAGGACGTCAACGTCGAGGAACTCCAGCGCGGCGACTTCCAGTTGCCCGACGAGCTCACGCTCGACAGCTGAGCGTCTTTCCTCCCCAGGGGGTTCATTCCCCAGCTTCTTCGTTTCTTGCCTCGACCTTCGCGCTCGCCGATCCGTGTGCGGCGACGCTGGAGATATGGCACGCAAAGACGAGCTCGGCAGAGCGGGCGAAGAGGCCGCCGAGGCCTACTTTCGGGCACGAGGCTTCGAGATCCTCGATCGCAACTGGCGTTGCCGGGCGGGTGAGATCGACCTCGTCGTTGCCGACGCCGACACTGTCGCCATCGTCGAAGTCAAGACGCGACGCTCTGCCGCTTTCGGTCATCCGTTCGAGGCGATCGATGGCCGAAAGCTCCATCGTCTGCACCAGCTGGCGCGGGAGTGGCGCACCGCCCACCGTGATTCGGCGGGCAGCCGTCGCTTGCGCGTCGACGGGCTCGCCATCACCGGCGACCCGACGGCGCCCCTGCGGATCGAGCACCTGCGAGACCTCGCGTGAGCCTGGCCCGAACGTGGGCGATTTCGCTGGTGGGAATCGAGGGGGTCGCCGTCGAGGTCGAGGCCGACCTTTCCGATCAGCTGCCTGACTTTCGCATCATCGGACTTGCCGACCGGGCGCTGGGAGAGTCATCTCAACGCGTACGCAACGCCTGCGCCAACAGCGATGTGCCGCTTCCCAGCAGGCGCCTGACCGTCAATCTCTCGCCCGCAAGCCTTCCCAAACACGGCTCCGGGTTCGATCTCGCGATCGCTGTCGCTGCCCTTGCCACGCAACTGCCGATTTCGGCAGACGCGCTGATCCGCACTGCGCATATCGGCGAACTCGGCCTCGACGGCAGATTGCGTCCGGTCCCCGGCATCCTTCCCGCGGTTATGGCTGCCGCTCGCGCGGGGCTCGAGACCGTTGTCGTGCCGCGAGCCAGTGAAGACGAGGCAGCGCTTGTGCCCGGAATCACGGTGGTCGGTGCGACGAGTCTCGGCGATGTGTTGTCACGCCACGGGATCGACGCACGAATTCCCGAGGCCGATCCCGTCGACGCGTCTGCTGACGGCGACGCGGCCGAGGAGACGCTGGACCTTGCCGACGTCGTCGGCCAAGACGAGGCGGTTGCCGCGGTCCTTGTAGCGGCGGCTGGTGGGCACCATCTGCTGATGACCGGTCCGCCGGGCGCCGGCAAGACGATGCTCGCCCGACGGCTCCCCGGGATTTTGCCGCCGTTGGATGATGACGCTGCCCTTTCTGCGGCATCCATCCGTTCGCTCTCGGGGAGCGCTGTCACCCATCTCTCCCGCATCCCGCCGTTCGAAGCGCCGCACCACAGTGCGAGTGCTGCAGCCCTTGTCGGCGGCGGCACCCGGGCTCCGCGCCCGGGCGCGATCGTCCGCGCCAGCGAGGGCGTGCTGTTCCTGGACGAGGCTGCAGAGTTCGCCACCACGGTGCTCGATGCGCTGCGGCAACCTCTCGAGTCCGGGCGCATCACCGTTCATCGGGCCGGATACACGGCGTCTTTTCCCGCACGCTTTCAGCTGGTGCTGGCTACCAACCCGTGCCCGTGTGGAAACCGGGGGCTTCGGGATGCCGTGTGCGAATGCCCGTCGCAGGCGATCAGGCGCTACCAAAACCGGCTGTCTGGCCCGCTTCTTGATCGCGTCGACATCGAGTTGACCCTGCTGCGGGTCGGCCGTGTGCCCGAGGCGCGGGGAGCCCTGGACTCGACTCGGGCTCGAGCCCTCGTGGTCGACGCCCGCAACCGGGCCGCGCGCCGCCTTTCGGATACGCCGTGGCGGCGAAATGCCGACGTGCCGGGCACGTGGCTGCGCTCCGGCGCGGGGGCGCTTCCGCCCGGGGTTCGCGCTCCTCTCGATGCTGCACTGGCCCGGGGCAGTCTGACGCTGCGCGGCTACGACCGGGTTCTTCGGGTCGCGTGGACACTCGCCGACCTCGACGGCGAACGGATGCCGACACCCGACCACATTGGCCGAGCGCTGTTCCTGAAGAGAGGAACCATCTCATGATCGATCCGCAACGCGCTCGCGATGAGCTCGGTGCCCTCGTGGCTGGCCCGCTCTCCGACGACGACATCCTCGATCGATACGCCCGCGTGGTCTGGAACAGTCTCACCGAGCCGGGTGACGCGGCGGCAGGCATCCTGACGGGTTCGCTCGGGGCATTCGAAGCGCTGGCTCGCGTGCGGCGCGGAGACATCAGCGACAGCATCCTCGAGCCCGGCGAAGCGCGGGCGGCGATGCAACGATGGGAACCGAGGATGCGGCCGGGTACGGTGTCCGGGGTACTGCGCACAGCGCGTGCCGCCCGGCTGCGATTGATAACACCAGCTGACGAGGTCTGGCCGGATGCCGTCGATGATCTGGGAGTTCACGCGCCGGTCGCGTTATGGGTCCGTGGGGACCCGCGATCCATTGCGACGGCATGCACCGGTGTGGCTATCGTCGGAGCGCGTGCCGCCACCTCCTATGGCGAACATGTGGCGGGAGAGTTCGCCGCGGAACTGGCAGCTTCGGGCATCCCCGTCGTCTCTGGAGCGGCGTTCGGTATCGACGCCGCAGCTCACCGCGCGACCCTCGCCGGTGGCGGTCACACAATCGCCCTGATGGCGGGCGGCCTGGAACGGGCCTATCCGCAGGCTCACACCGACCTCGTCGAGCGCATCGCCGCGACGGGAGCCGTCGTGGGGGAGGTCGCGCCCGGCTCGGCTCCGACAAAGTGGAGGTTCCTCCAGCGCAACCGCCTCATCGCAGCGCTGTCGGCCGCGACAATCGTGGTCGAAGCCGGGTGGCGCAGCGGATCCCTGAACACCGCCCATCACGCGAGCGCCCTGGGTCGGCTCATCGGAGCAGTGCCTGGGCCCGTCACAAGTGCGGCCTCAGCTGGCTGTCACCGGTTGCTCCGCGAACTCGAAGCGACCTGCGTCACGACGGCTGGCGAGGTACGGGAGCTGATCGGTTGGGGCGAGCTCATCGGTCCAGGCGATCAGGAAGCCGCGACGCGCACCACCGACGCAACGCGTGTACGCGACGCTCTCAGTGCACGGGTCGCGCGGACGCCTCAGGAGATCGCGCGGCGCAGTGGCCTGGGCATCGCCGACGTCCAGTCCCATCTCGGGATGCTGTACCTGGACGGCGCCGTCACAAGCGACGCGGCAGGCTGGCGTCTCGCGTGAGATGCTCGGGGCAGAAAGGCGCTGAGGCTTCGCGATCTTGAGCGCGCGACAGCGGGTAGGTCGCGCCACACCGCAGCGGGCTCCAGTCCCGTTCGAGCAGCTGAGGCATCCTGTGTGCATGGAGATCTCCGCGGCGGCCGAGCAGTACTTGCGCTACGTCGCCGACGTTCGCCGGCTGTCTCCCGCAACGGTGCGCGCGTACCGGTCGGATCTCGCCGACCTGGCCGACGCTGTGGGTCCCTCCCGAATCCAGGACGTTGATCTCGAGATGCTGCGGAACTGGATGTGGCGTGCCAGCGAGCGGGGCGACGCCCGATCCACTCTCGCGCGGCGCGCAGCCTCGGTGCGCACCTTCTTCGCGTGGGCGTTGGACGCGAACCTCATCGGCACGGATCCGGCAGTGCGGCTTGTGGCCCCAAAACGGGGGCGGACCCTCCCGAAGGTTGCGTCTGCCGAGGGCCTGGCGCAGTTGCTCGATGAGCTCGGGCAGTCGGCACGCGCGGGTGGCGACCCGATCGAGCTCCGGGATCACGCCATGCTTGAGCTCCTCTATGGCGCTGCGCTTCGGGTGTCGGAACTGTGCGCTCTGGATCTCACCGATCTCGATGGCGGACGACACACTGCGCGCGTGTGGGGTAAGGGGTCCAAGGAGCGGGTCGTGCCCTACGGGGGCGCCGCGGCACGAGCACTGGATGCCTACCTCGTGCGGGGCAGACCTGCGCTGGTCGTATCCGATACGGCTCGTCGAGCGCTCTTTCTCGGAGCTCGCGGTGCGCGTATCGGTTCCCGCACCGTCTATGACGTGGTGGCACGCCGCGTCGGGGTCGTGACGGGAGGCAACATCGGCCCGCATGCGCTGCGTCACTCGGGCGCCACGCATCTGCTCGATGGTGGCGCTGACCTGCGGTCGGTACAGGAGATGCTCGGCCACGCGAGTCTCGGAACCACGCAGATCTACACCCACGTGTCGAGCGAGCGACTGACCGCGAGCTATCGCCTCGCGCATCCCCGCGCGTAGGCGCGACGAGCACCAACCGCCGCGTATCCGACGATCCGCACTTCGCCGTAGGGTTATCGCATGCATGCTCCGCGCCGCACGCTCGGTGTCGCCCTGGCGCTCGCGACGACTCTCGCGCTCGCCGGATGCATCGTGGTACCCGGACCGCGCACGACCGTGATCCCGACCCGCGGGCCCGCGACTCCCGTGCCCTCGCCGACGTGGGAGACGCTCGCCCCAACGCCGGCGCCCACAGTCACGGTTGATCCAGCTCCGGCTCCGGATGCTCTCTGCGTGAACGGCAAAGCTGTCCTCGCCGGTAACGACGTCAGCTTCGCTGTCACGGGAGACTGTGCCGAAGTGACGATTGCTGGCAACCGGATCATCGCGCAGATCGCCGGGTCCGCGGACACCGTGCTACTCCAGGGGAGTGGTAACAGCGTCACGATCGGCGACATGGGTGATGTGCGCATCGAAGGTAACGACAACAGCTTCGTCAGCGGAGCGATCGGATCCCTGCAGATCGCCGGCGACCGTATGCGTATCGACGCTGACGGTGCCATCGGAGACGTCACGGTCAACGGCAACGACAACACCTTCAGCGCGACCGGGTACGGCACGATTCAGGACAACGGCGGCAGGAACGTGTTCGGCTGATCCGGTCGCACGCGCTCATGCGCAGCAGGGAAGCAGAACTGCCCTGGGCACGCCGCCCAGCACCACCATCGGGTTGATGTACTCGCCATGCCATCGCACGCCGAAGTGCACACCGCCAGCGGGCGTGTGGCCGCCGTCACCCACGATGCCGACGTCTTCGCCTCGCGCGACGCGGTCACCTGCCACCAGCGGAGAGGTCACGGGCTCCAGTGTCGTCACGAGCCCGTTGCCGTGGTCAATCGTGATGAGGTCCCGATCGACCACGCGGCCGCTGAACTGCACGAAGCCGGCCGCGGGGGAACGGATGGTTCGCACGCCGAAAAGCTCAAGGTCGATGCCACGGTGACCCGGTCCGTAGCGATGCGCCGGTGCAACGTAGGCAGTGAGGATGCGGAATCCCGACACGGGCCAGACCCAGTCATCCGCCACCAGCGCAGGGTCGGCTGAGCGTACCGCGGCTGCTTCCGCTGCGATCCCTGGCGCGGCGGAAGCGGGTGCGGATGCTGCCAGTGAAGCGGCAGCGGTGAGGGCAAGAACCGCGGTCAGCAGATGACGAAAGGTTGACATGCCATTGAGCATCCGGTTCGCCTCAGCACTCCAGGGGCGGCCGATGCCTCGTCGGGGACAGGCGCCGGGTTCGTCGGGCCTGGGGAGGAACCAGCGCTCCGACCTCTCACGTATCTGGGCCAGGCTACCGCTGGTACACTGGGAGGGCATCCCGATCTCGGGGTGACTTCGCGTGCCCACAGCCTGACTATCAGTCAGGTGGCACGACTTCCATCGGTCTGAGCTCACCAGAGCACAGCGGAAGCGTGTCGGGCGCCAGGATCGTCGGTCGCCGACCGGCGAGATCAACCGTAAGAGACGCGGACTCGCGTCAGCAAAGGAGTACGGCCATGGCCGTCGTTACGATTCGCCAGCTGCTCGACAGCGGCGTGCACTTCGGACACCAGACCCGCCGGTGGAACCCGAAAGTCAAGCGCTTCATCCTCACTGAGCGCAGCGGCATCCACATCATCGACCTGCAGCAGTCGCTGACCTACATCGACAAGGCTTACGAGTTCGTCAAGGAGACCGTCGCCCACGGCGGCTCGATCCTCTTCGTCGGCACCAAGAAGCAGGCTCAGGAAGTCATCGCCGAGCAGGCAACCCGCGTGGGTCAGCCCTACGTCAACCAGCGGTGGCTCGGTGGCCTCCTCACCAACTTCGTCACCGTCTCCAAGCGACTTCAGCGCATGAAGGAGCTCGAGGAGCTCAACTACGACGACCCGGCTGCGAGCGGCTTCACCAAGAAGGAACTGCTGATCAAGAAGCGCGAGCTCGACAAGCTCCACAAGTCGCTCGGCGGTATCCGCAACCTGCAGAAGACCCCGTCGGCAATCTGGGTCGTCGACGCCAAGCGCGAGCACCTCGCAATCGACGAGGCCAAGAAGCTCGGCATCCCCGTTATCGGCATCCTCGACACCAACGCCGACCCTGACGAGTTCCAGTACCCGATTCCCGGTAACGACGACGCGATCCGTTCGGTGAGCCTGCTCACCCGCATCATCGCGGATGCCGCCGCTGACGGTCTCATCCAGCGCCACCAGCCCGCTGGCGAGGCCGAGGCTGCTGAGCCGCTCGCCGAGTGGGAGCGCGAGCTTCTCGAGCAGGGCGCACCCGTCGTCACCGACGTCGCGGAGGTCGAGACCATTGCGACCGAGTCCGAGGCTGACGCTGCCGGCGCCGCCGCGCACGAGGCAGTTGCCGGTGACGCGGAAACCGTCGCCGCTGACACTGACGCTGACGCCGTCGCCGAGTCCAAGTAAGCCGATCGACATCGCTCCGGTGGCGCCACCGCGCCACCGGAGCATCCACGAGAACTCATCACGAACAAGGAGCCGCCACCCATGGCAAACTTCACGATCGCCGACATCAAGGCGCTGCGCGAGCAGCTGGGCACGGGAATGGTCGACACCAAGAAGGCGCTCGAAGAGGCTGACGGCGACGTCGAGAAGGCCGTCGAGATCCTGCGCCTGAAGGGCGCGAAGGGTAACGCGAAGCGTGCCGACCGTTCCACGAGCGAGGGGCTCATCGCCGCCCGCGAACTGGATGGCAAGGTCACCCTCATCGAGCTTGCCTGCGAGACCGACTTCGTTGCGAAGAACGACCGCTTCGTGGCCCTCGCCGACAAGGTCGTCGAGGCTGCCGCAGCCGCCGGCGCGAACTCGGTCGACGAGGCCCTGGCCGCATCCGCGGGCGCGGGAACTGTCGACCAGCTCATCTCGGACGAGGCAGCGATCATCGGAGAGAAGGTCGAGCTGCGCCAGGTGCGCACGCTCGAGGGCGAGAAGTTCGAAATCTACCTGCACAAGACCAACAAGGACCTTCCGCCGCAGGTGGGTGTTGTGTTGGCCTACACGGGTGATGACGCCGAGACCGCTCGCGCGCTGGCGCAGCACATCTCCTTCGCCAACCCGTCGTACCTGTCCCGCGACGATGTCCCCGAGGCCGACGTCGAGAAGGAGCGCGAGATCGTCACCGAGATCTCTCGCAACGAGGGCAAGCCCGAGGCTGCCCTTCCGAAGATCGTCGAGGGCCGCGTGAACGCCTTCTTCAAGCAGGTCGCTCTGCTCGACCAGGACTACGCCCGAGACAACAAGCTCTCGGTCGCCCAGGTTGCGAAGGACGCTGGCCTCACGCTCACCGACTTCGTTCGGTTCAAGGTCGGCGCGTAAGCATCATGTCGAAAGGGTCCGCACCATCCAGTGCGGGCCCTTTCTGATGTGCTTCGGTAGGTTGTAGGCGACAAGAGGAGACGTACGTGGCGGATGAATCGACGGGGCGCCGACGCGTCCTGCTCAAGCTTTCGGGGGAAGCGTTCGGGGGAGGGCAGCTGGGGGTCAACCCGGATGTCGTCAGCCAAATGGCACGCGAGATCGCTGCG
The DNA here is from genome assembly GCF_002313585.1 of Microbacterium sp. UBA1097. Taxonomy (NCBI): domain Bacteria; kingdom Bacillati; phylum Actinomycetota; class Actinomycetes; order Micrococcales; family Microbacteriaceae; genus Microbacterium; species Microbacterium sp. UBA1097. The sequence continues at coordinate 64,238 of NZ_DCBW01000039.1, forward strand.
GCGGTCGACGAGGTAGAGATCGCCGTCGTCGTTGGCGGCGGTAACTTCTTCCGCGGCGCGGAGCTCAGCCAGCGGGGAATGGACCGAGGTCGCGCGGACTACATGGGGATGCTCGGCACCGTCATGAACGCACTCGCGCTGCAGGACTTCCTCGAGCAGGCGGGAGCCGCAACGCGCGTCCAGTCGGCGATCTCGATGACCCAGGTGGCCGAGCCATACATCCCCCGTCGCGCAGAACGGCACATGGAGAAGGGGCGCGTCGTCATCTTCGGAGCGGGCGCGGGCCTTCCCTACTTCTCGACCGATACCGTCGCCGCTCAGCGCGCGCTCGAGATCGGCGCGAGCGAGGTTCTCGTCGCGAAGAACGGCGTCGACGGCGTTTACACTGCCGATCCGCGCAAGGATCCCACTGCGACCCGCATCGACCGGATCACGTATCTCGACGCGTTGCAGCGTGGCTTGAAGGTCGTGGATTCGACGGCCTTCAGCCTGTGCATGGACAACGGCATGGACATGCGCGTGTTCGGTATGGAGCCCGAGGGCAACGTCACACGCGCTCTTCTCGGCGAATCCATCGGCACTGTCGTCACGGTCGGCTGAAAGCCTGCCGACTAGACTATGCAGGTCACACGCAGTAAGGAGTCGCCGTGATCGCGGATGTTTTGACCGATGCCGGAACCCGCATGGATCGTGCAGTGGAGGCCGCGAAGGATGACTTCGCGACCGTACGCACGGGACGCGCCAACCCGCAGTTGTTCCAGCGGATCATGGTCGACTACTACGGTTCGCCGACCCCGCTTGCTCAGCTTGCCTCGCTGAACAACCCTGAGGCGCGCACGCTTGTTATCAACCCCTACGACAAGTCCGCGCTCAAGGCGATCGAGCAGGCCATCCGGGATGCTCCCAACCTCGGTGCCAACCCGACCAACGACGGCACGATCGTTCGTGTCACGATGCCAGAGCTCACCGAAGAGCGCCGCAAGGAGTTCGTGAAGCTCGTGCGCGCGAAGGCCGAGGACGCCAAGGTGCACGTGCGCGGCATCCGGCGCAAGGCCAAGGATGACCTCGACGCCCTCAAGAGCGACATCGGTGAAGACGAGCTTGCTCGCGCCGAGAAAGAGCTCGATGCGCTCACGCGCGCCCACGTCGACCAGATCGACGAGGCGCTCAAGCGCAAAGAAGCTGAGCTTCTCGAGGTGTAGCGGTCGACATGACCGATGACCGTTCCGATGCGCGCGTCCCTGGCGAATCCGCCGGGGAAGCTACGGAGGAGGCCGGCCCCGGCCTCCAGGCGCAGATGCGCACCGCGCGAACCGAGTTCGAGCAGCATGTGGCACACGCGCGCGCGGAGTTCGAAGAGGCCAACGAGCGCATCAAGAAGCGTACTGGCAGGGACCTGATCCTCGCGATCCTCATCGGCGTGGGTATCGGGGCTGTCGCGCTCCTGTCGCTGATCTTCATCAAGTGGGTCTTCATCTTCTTGGCTCTGGGCGTCGTCGTTCTCGGCGTTGTCGAGTTCTCGCGTGCGCTGGCGGGCTCGGATCGCCGTATCGATCTCGCGCCCCAGATCGTTGCTGCAGTCGTGGTGCTTCTCTCGGGGGCGTTCCTTGAGCTGTGGCTGCACTGGGTGGCGCTGTTCGCTGCGTTGGCTTTCGTCGTCGTCTGGCGATTGATCACCCAGATGGCTGCTGCCGACGGCCGGCGATATTCCGCCGTCACGAGCGACGTACTCGCCGGGACTTTCGTGGTGTTCTACGTTCCGTTCCTCGCGAGCATGGCGATGGTGTTGCTGCGTCAGGATGCCGGTGAGTGGTGGATCATCGCGTTCATCGCGGTCGCCGTTGTCGCTGACACCGCCGCCTACGCTTCCGGACTCACCTTCGGGAAGCATCCGATGGCGCCGCGGATCAGTCCGAACAAGACGTGGGAGGGCTTCGCGGGCGCTGTCGTCGGCGCCGTTGCTGCGGGCACCCTGCTCGGTATCTTCATGCTGGGCATTCCCTGGTGGGCTGGTGCGATTCTGGGTGCTGTGATCCTCGGTACGGCGACAACCGGCGACCTCGGTGAGTCGATGGTGAAGCGAGACCTCGGCATCAAAGACATGAGTTCATGGCTGCCCGGACACGGGGGAGTCCTCGACCGGCTCGATTCGATCCTCCCGTCGGCAACAGCGGCGCTGGCCCTGTACTACCTGTTCTCGCCGTTGGTGGCATCATGATGTGGCGTAGCAGCGTGAGGCTGGCAACCGAATGACAATGACTTCTTCTCCGGAATCGGCAGCGCCCGCTGTCCCCGAACCGGCTCGTGCGCTGTTTCCCGTCACGCGTGGCCGAGTGAAGGGCTATGAGCGCGCCGCGGTCGACAGCTTCCTCTCGCACGCGCGTGATGCCTTTGAGGCTCCGGGACACCCGTCGATGACGTCGGGTCAGATTCGGGCTGCTGCTTTTCCGCTCGCGCGCCGCGGATACGAAATCACGAGCGTGGATGCCGCGCTGACCCGTATCGAGGACGCCTTCGCTCGTCGGGAACGCGACGCCGCCATCGCCCGGGTGGGGACGGATGTCTGGATCGCGCGGACGCGGCGAGACGCCCAGACGGTGCTCGACCGCCTGCAACGACCTTCTCGCCGTCGCTTCCAGCGGACCGGAGCTCTCCGATACGGGTACCGGATCGACGAGGTCGACTTCGTCATGAACAAGCTCGCTCGGTATCTCGAGACCGGGAGCGGCGCGACCATCGAGCAGGTTCGTGGGGTCGCCTTCCGCATGCAGCGGGGCGGCTACCGCGAAGTGCAAGTTGATGCCGTCCTGGACGCTGTCGTCGAGATCATGCTCGCTGTCGAGTGAACCCGCGCGTCGCTCGAGGCGAACCCGTGGCTTCGCCTCGGTAGAATCGGGTCATTGTGACTGATGAACGCCGTGGCGCCGACGTAACCGCGCGCGCGAGCAGTGAGCTCGCCCCGCGGCGTTCCAGCGTGCCGCCCCGGGCAGCTGCAGCCCCTGTCGGACACTGGTCGAAGCGCCGCGGCGTGCTCGCGGTCTTCGCTGCTTTCGCGGCACTGGGCTTTGTTGCGGCTAACGCCGGCCCGAGCGGAATGGCTTTCGCGACGGCCGAGGACGACACGCCCGAGCCTGTCTCGCTGTACGCGAGTTCGATCGTCGACGCGCAGTCACTGGTCATAGACACGGATGCCGAGCCTGTCGCTTTTGATCCAGATCGCGGTGGCTACGAGGTGTACGTCAAGCCCAAGCCCAAGCCCACTCCCGTCGTGGCATCCAGCGGTGGTGGAGGCGGCGCAGCAGCACCGTTGTTCTACTCGGGCGGTGGTTCGCCGGCCGAGTGGATGTCGGCGGCCGGGATTCCCGAGAGCGACTGGGGCTACGTCGATTACGTCGTCTCACGGGAGAGCGGGTGGAATCCCAACGCGACGAACCGGCGGTCGGGAGCCTGCGGTCTGGTTCAGGCTCTGCCGTGCAGCAAGGTTCCCGGAAGCGGCTACAACCCGGTCGACAATCTGCGGTGGGCCAACGGCTATGCCGTGGGACGCTATGGCAGCTGGGCCGGCGCGTACAACTTCTGGGTCAACAACCACTGGTGGTGACCGTCGAAGATGCCACGATCCCATCGTCGTCGACCCGAGCCTGCCGGCGATGACGGCCTCGAACGCCTGATCGCCGGCTGGAAGCGAACCGAGGTACGCCGCGGCGTGGAGTGGACGGTTCAGCCGGTATCGGCGGCGCAGGCGACGAAGTCGTATGCGTGCCCCGGATGCGTTCGCCCTATCGAGCCGGGCACCGCCCACATCGTCGCGTGGCGCGCAGATGGCGTCCTCGGGGACGCTGCCGATCTCGCGGCTCGCCGACATTGGCACTCACACTGCTGGAGGATCAGCTGACATGGAGATTCGCGGACCGATGCTTCTTCCCGCTCGCCGGCAAGAGATCGAGCTTCACACGCAAGACGGACTGACTCTGGTCGGTGAACTCGCCGTGCCTGCCGAGCGCACCCCCCACGCCACGCTCGTCACGCTGCATCCGCTGCCGACGGCTGGTGGATTCATGGACTCGCACATCTTCCGCAAGGCGGCGGCGCGCCTGCCCGCCCTGGCCGATCTTGCCGTGCTCCGATTCAACACACGCGGGACGACGTCGCCGCGGGGGACCAGCGACGGCTCTTTCGACGGTGGTGACTCCGAGCGGTGGGATGTCGCTGCGGCAATGTCGTTCGTCGCCGAACGGGGACTGCCGCGTCCGTGGATCGTCGGCTGGTCCTTCGGGACGGAGCTGGCGCTGAAGTACGCCGCCGACCACGACGTCGAAGGAATCGTGCTGCTGTCACCGCCGCTGCACCGAACCACCGAGGATGAACTGGCGGGCTGGGCAGAAGACCCGCGGCCCATCATTGTTCTTGTCCCCGAGTTCGATGACTTCCTGCGGCCCGACGAGGCGGCCAAGCGTTTCTCGGCGATCCCGCACGCCACGCTCATTCCGGTTGAGGGCGGACGCCACCTCTGGGTGGGGGAGAACCAGACCAGGACGGTGCTCACCGAGATCGTCGCTGCGATCAACCCGGATGCCCTGCCGTTGCCGACGGAGTGGGACGGCGAGCTCGGCGAGCCCGCCTGAGGCTCAGCGCTCGTTCTGGCGCGGGATCACGACCTGCCGGTAGATGATCAAGACGCTCGCCGCCGCCGGGATCGCGATCAGGGCGCCGAGGAGCCCAAGAAGCGATCCTCCCGCGAGTGCCGCGACCACCACGACCGCTCCGGGAATCGCGACGGCGCGACTCATGATTCGAGGCGAGATGACGTACGCCTCGAGCTGCATGTAGATGAGGTAGTAGATCGCCGCGATGAGGGCTATCGTCGGCGAGCCGAGACCCGGGATCAGGCAGGTCAGCACGATAATCGTCGACCCGGTGAGCGTTCCCACGAGCGGGATCAGCGAGAACAGTAGCGCCACCACCGCGAGGACCGCGGGGAACGGCGCATCGATGATGCTGAGGAAAATCCAACTCAGGATGCCGTTGATGACACCCAGGCTGACCTGGCCGATCACGTAATAGCCGACCGAATTGGTGATCTGTTCGGCGAGGTCGACGAACCGCTGACGCTTGGATGCCGCGACCAGTTGGTACACGGCCTTCTTGAGCGAGGGGATGGATGCCGTGAAGTAGATCGTCAGGATCAGCACGATGAAGGCGCCGAAGAGGCCACTTGCGATGGTGGCACCGATAGCGAGGATGTTGCCACCGATCGACCCGCCGATCGACGCGAAGTCCAGTCCCTGGAGCCACTGCAGGATGTAGGCGAAGATGTCATCCCATCTGAGCATGGGGAACACCGACTCGAGCCACGTTTGGAGCTCATCCGGCCACGAGGGGTTCTGCAGAATGCGGGTGACCTCGACGACGAACTGCGTGATCTGTTCCACGATGATCGGGAGCACCATCAGGATGACGCCGGCGAAGACGCCCAACACGACGACGATCGTGACGAGTACCGCCGCCCACCGCGGTACGCGACGGCGGATCAGCCACGAAACCATCGGTTCCAGGCCGAGCGCGAGAAACAGCGCTGTGCCCACATAAAGCAGGATCGTCGACAACGTCTGCACGCTCGCGATGAGCAGGAGTCCGAGACCCACGCCGAGGGTCGCGACGAATGCGACGCGGAAGGGGTTCTGCAGCTTCACGGGACCTCGTTCTCTCAGGCGTGACCCGCCTGGCGATCAGAATACGCATAGCCGGGGCCTAGTCGGTGATGCATCGCCTCCCTGGGGACTTTCAGGACATGTTCGCTAGTCTGAAATGTCGAGTTTTCGGCGTGCGTCGACGTCCGTGCGCCGAGGAAGGTTTTTCGTGCGTTTCGTATGGGCTGTGGTCGCGCTGGTTCTGGCGACCGTGATGATCGGGGCGGGAATCGCCCAGCGGACGATCTTCCAGGGCCCACGGTCGACGACAGCCGATGTTTCGATCACCCAAGACGAGCCGTATCTGGTCATCGACGGCGCCGTGCTGACCGCGAACCCCGGGTCCCAGACGCTGCGGGTGCTGGGGGATGGCTCTGTCTTCGCCGCTTACGGCAGAACTGCCGACGTGCAGGCATGGCTTGCTGACACCACCTACAACCAGGTAGTGCAGACCGAGGACGGCTCGCTCGTTACCGAGGAGATCGAGCCGACTCCTGAGCCCGAACCGACCGTCGACCCCACCGCCACGCCGGCAACCGACGCCCCGACTGAGGACGGGGCAGCGGCGGGGGATGCCGCGACCGATCAGGGCACCGAGGAGGAAGCTATTCCGGGGCGGAACCCGGCAGGGTCCGATCTCTGGCTGGATGAGTACCAGCAGGAAGACCTCGTCATCGCGCCGCTGCAGCTTCCAGCCGACATGAGCGTCATCATCGCCTCGGATGGAACAGAACCTGCCCCGACGACGGTGAGTGTCACCTGGCCGATCGAGAACTCCACGCCCTGGGCTGGACCCCTGATCGTCGGTGGCGGCATCCTGATGGCGGTCGGCGTTGTGCTCTACGTCCTCGGCATCCGTCACGTGCGCCGTTCGCGGGGTCCGCGCCGCAAGGGTCTGCCCGTGCCGGTGACGGAGCCGATTGATCTGTCTGTCGCGGAGTCTGACAAGGGCGTCATCAGTGCCAGCAAGCCACGGCGGGCGCTCGGGCGCGGACGAAAGACGTTCATTGCTCTCCCCGTTGCGGCGGTCACGGTCGGCCTGCTCTCTGGCTGCACGTCTGACGCGTGGCCGCAGCTGGTGCCGACCGAGACGCCGAGCCCGACCGCGTCGGTCATCGTGCCGGAGGGCCAGCAGGCTCCAGCCGTCACCAAGCAGCAGGCCGAGCGGATCGTCGAGCAGGTGGCTCAGACGGTGGCGCAGGCCGATGAGGCTAAGGATGCTGACCTCGCAGCGACCCGGCTCGACGGTGCGCTTCTGGCAGAGCGCAAGACGAACTACACACTGAGGGAGGCCATCGCCGATTATGCGATGCCGACGGCAGTTCCCGGCAAGCCCGTCGAGGTCGTGCTGCCGCAGGCCTATAACGGCTGGCCGCGTTCGTTCCTGGCGATCGTCACGGATGACGAGGCCAACACGTCGAGCATCATGGTGCTGACCCAGGCAGACCCGTGGACTCCCTACAAGCTGAGCTATATCGGCAACCTCGGTGGCAATACGCTGATGCCCGAGCTCGCCCCCTCCTACATCGGCGCCAGCCAGCTCGCCCCGGATTCGCCGTTCCTGTTGCTGCCGCCTGACGAGCTCGCCTCCGCGTACGCCGATGTGCTCGACAAGGGCGATGAGTCGGAGTTCGCGGGGATGTTCGACGAGCAGAGCGACCTCTTCCGTGCGGGAGTCGTCGCCGACCGCAAGGAACGTCTCGACGACTTCAACGAGACCGGAGCCGAAACCGGCAGTCTGACCTTCAGCGCCGCCGCCGGTGAGTTCCCTCCGTTCGCGATCGCCACGCTCGAGAGCGGCGCGATCGTCGCGGTAAGCATCGCCGAGACCGACACCGTCAAGCCGACCAACGAAGACGCCGTCATCAAGCTGGACAACAATGCGACGGTCAAGACTCTTTCGGGCGCGGACCAGTCGGCATCCGGGTTCTCGACGACCTTCAGCGACCAGCTCTTCTTCTATGTTCCGGAAAAGGGATCGAACGAACCGATCCGGCTTCTGGGGTACTCGAGTTCGATTTTGAAAGGCTCTGTGCTGTGACACTTCCCGGCTCCAACGTTCCTCTCCGGGGCGCCGTCGACCTGTCAGCCCTGCGCAACCGCCCGGCAGCGGCATCCCCGAGTGAGCCTGCTGCTGGCGCCCCCGCGGGGGGAAACACGGCGCGGCTGGTGATCGACGTCACAGACGCGATGTTCCCCGAGGTTCTTGAGCTGTCCAAGACGGTGCCTGTCGTCGTGGACCTGTGGGCCGAATGGTGCGGGCCGTGCAAGCAGCTCAGCCCCGTCCTCGAGCGCGTTGTCACGGAGCATGCGGGCCGGTTGGTTCTGGCAAAGGTCGACGTCGACGCCAACCCGCAGCTTGCTCAGGCGTTCCGCGCCCAGTCGATTCCAATGGTCGTGGCCCTGGTCGGCGGTCAGGCTGTGCCGTTGTTCACCGGCGCCGTTCCCGAACAGCAGGTGCGCGAGGTGTTCGCCCAGTTGCTGCAGCTTGCCGCGCAGAACGGCGTCACCGGCTCAGTCGGCTCAGGCGACGCCGACGCTGCTGATGAAGAGGGTGCTGCTGCCGAGCCCGCGATGCCGCCGCTTCACGCCGAGGCGTTCGCTGCGATCGAGTCCGGCGACTATGCGGCGGCGATCTCTGCGTACGAGCGCGCGCTCGCTGAGAACCCGCGCGACGCCGACGCGCGGGCGGGGCTCGCCCAGGTGCGGCTGCTCTCTCGGGTCCAGGATGCCGACCTCCAGGCCGCGCGCGCAGCGGCTGCGGCTGCTCCGACTGATGTCGACGCTCAGCTGCTGGTCGCCGACCTCGATCTTGCGGGTGGTCACGTTGAGGACGCCTTTGATCGATTGCTCGATCTGTTCGCGGCGTTGCCCGACGATGATCGCGCGCCAGTGCGGGAGCGGCTGCTTGAGCTGTTCGGCATCGTGGGCGACGACGACCCGCGCGTCATCCGGTCGCGCAGTCGCCTCGCGTCGCTGCTGTTCTGACAGTGGGCGCCCGGAAGGGCGAATTGCCCTGCGTCAGTCGCGGATAGTGGAGGGCACCCGGGCCTGCGGGTCGTAGCGCAGCCAGATGACGCTCGTCGCGGGCAGCACCATTGACGCTCTGCCGTCCTCGCCTGCAACAACCATCCCGAGGTTGCCGACGCCTGCGCCGCCGTAGTCCTGCGCGTCGGTGTTGAGGATCTCGCGCCAGACTCCGCTGTGGGGAAGGTCGAGCGCGTAGTTCGAGAGCGTGGACCCCGAGAAGTTGCACACTGCGGCGACGATGTTGCCGTCCCAGTCCCGTCGGGTGAAGGCGAGCACACTCGGGTTCCATGAGGGAGCGCCGATGCGCGAGAACGCAGACCCGTCGTTGTCGCGACTCCACAGGGGTGGGTTGGCGCGGTACGTGCCGTTGACAGCACCGACGAAGTCCTGGAGCTGTCGGTGGGTCGGCTGGTCTAGCGTCCACCAGTCGAGCCCGCGCGATTCAGACCACTCCGCCATCTGCCCGAACTCTTGCCCCATGAAAAGCAGCTGCTTGCCGGGGTGCGCCCACATGTAGGCGAGGTACGCCCGCATGTTCGCGAGCTTGGCAGCATGATCGCCCGGCATCCGAGAGAACAGACTTCCCTTGCCGTGCACTACCTCGTCGTGGCTGATCGGAAGCACGTAATTCTCGCTGAATGCGTACACGAACGAGAAGCTCAGCTCACCCTGATGGTAGGAGCGGTACAGGGGATCTCGCTTGATGTATTCGAGACTGTCGTTCATCCAGCCCATGTTCCACTTGAACCCGAAACCGAGCCCGGCGTGGTCGGTGGGCGCGGTCACACCGGGGAAGCTCGTCGATTCCTCGGCCATCATGCTGATGCCCGGGAACGTCTTGTAGCACGTCGCATTGACCTCCTGCAGGAACCGAATGGCCTCGAGGTTCTCCCGACCGCCGTGGATGTTCGGTTCCCACTCGCCAGCGTTGCGCGAGTAATCGAGGTAGAGCATCGAGGCGACGGCATCCACGCGCAGTCCGTCGACGTGGAACTCGTCGTACCAGTACAGCGCGTTGGCGACCAGGAAGTTGCGGACCTCGTTGCGTCCGTAGTCGAAGATGAGCGTTCCCCAGTCCTTGTGCTCGCCGCGACGGGGGTCCGGGTGCTCGTAGAGGGCCCTGCCGTCGAACTTCGCGAGTGCGAACTCGTCCTTCGGGAAGTGTCCGGGAACCCAGTCCATGATGACGCCGATGCCGGCCTGGTGCAGCCGGTCGATCAGGTACTTGAGGTCGTCGGGGCTGCCGAATCTGCTCGTGGGTGCGAAGTAACCCGTGACCTGATAGCCCCAGGATCCGCCGAACGGATGCTCCGCGAGGGGGAGGAACTCCACGTGGGTGAAGCCAAGCGCGCTCACGTGTTCGATCAGAGGGTCGGCTGCGTCGCGGTACGACAAGCCGGGGCGCCACGAGCCGAGGTGGACCTCGTAGATCGACATGGGCTCGGTCACCGGGCGACTCTTGGAACGTCGTGAAATCCAGGCCGAGTCCTGCCATCGGTACGACGACGCGGTGACGACCGACCCGGTAGCGGGGGGAACCTCCGCGAGTCGGGCCAGCGGGTCGGCCTTCAGCCGCCACTGCCCGTCCGGTCCCTGGATCTCGTACTTGTAGACCGCTCCCTCATCGACAGCGGGGATGAACAACTCCCAGACCCCGGAGCCACCCATCGAGCGCATCGCGTGGGCTGCGCCGTCCCACCCGTTGAAGTTGCCGACGACCCGAACTGCGCGGGCGTTCGGCGCCCAGACGGCGAAGGATGTGCCATGGCTGTCTTCGTGGGTTCGAACGTGTGAGCCCAGGACGTCCCAGAGCCGCTCGTGGCGTCCCTCGCGGATCAGATGGAGGTCCAGTTCGCCGATGGTGGGAGAGTGCCGATAGGGATCGTCGTCCCGGTAGTCGGGTCCGTCGTCGTACGTCGCGTCGATCCGGTAGGAACCAATCGGTCCGGTGACCGTGCCCTCCCAGATGCCTGCCGCGACATGCTCCAGCCGCACGCGTTTGCCGCCATCGAATACGGCGGTGACCGTCGCGGCGAGCGGTCGGCGGGTCCGGATGACCCACGTGTTCTTGCCGGTGGGATGGATGCCGAGAACGCTGTGGGGGTCGTGATGGCTGCCGTGCGCGACGGCGTCGAGTGTGGCGGGGTCGATCGTAGTCATCGCTGTCCCTCAATCCGCAGGATGTGCACGGGCTCGCGGAAGGCGTCGAGCCGCACGTAGTTGTGGTCTGTCCAGGTCCACTGGGCCCCGGTGATGAGGTCGGTGACCCCGAAGGCCTCACCCGGTTCGACGCCCCACACGCGAGTGTCGAGGTGGACCGTGGTCTCGCGCACCGAATGGGGGTCGACGTTCACCACGACGAGGATCGTGTCGGATTCGCCCGTCGGCGAGAGGGCGGCATCCAGGTGCTTCGAATAGACGAGGATCGCGTCGTCGTCGCTCCAGTGGACCGTGAGATTTCGCAACTGACGCAGTGCCGGGTGATCCCGGCGGATCTCGTTGAGGCGGGTCAGGAACGGCGCGAGGGATGAGCCCGCCGCGTCGATCGCCTCCCACTCGCGGAACTTGTACTCGTACTTCTCGTTGTCGATGTTCTCTTCGGAGCCCGGCCGGGCGACATTCTCGAACAGTTCATAACCCGCATACACGCCGTAGACCGGCGCAGCCGTGGCGGCGATCGCGGCACGGATGACGTACGCCGCGTGGCCGCCGTACTGGAGGTACTCGGTGAGGATGTCGGGGGTGTTCACGAAGAGGTTGGGCCGAAGGAAATCAGCTGTCTCGTGGGCAAGCGAGGAGAGGAACTCCTCGAGCTCCTCCTTCGTGTTGCGCCAGGTGAAGTAGGTGTAGCTCTGTTGGAACCCCGCCATTGCCAGCCCCTGGAGCGGAGCGGGGCGGGTGAACGCCTCGGCCAGGAAGACGACATCCGGGTGCTCGGCGTTCACCTCGCGGATCAACCACTCCCAGAACTGGAGCGGCTTGGTGTGCGGGTTGTCGACGCGGAAGATGCGTACGCCCTGCGCAATCCAGTGGCGCACGATCCGCAGCACCTCGGCGCGGATTCCCTCGGGATCGTTGTCGAAGTTGATCGGATAGATGTCCTGATACTTCTTCGGGGGGTTCTCGGCGTACGCGATGGACCCGTCGGGGAGCGTCGTGAACCACTCCGGGTGGCTTGTCACCCACGGATGATCCGGGGACGCCTGCAGCGCGAGGTCGAGCGCAACCTCGAGCCCTTCGGCGGCAGCTGCCCGCACGAACGCACGGAAGTCGGCGAGAGTGCCGAGATCAGGATGCACGGCATCATGTCCGCCCTCTGCCGCGCCGATCGCCCACGGCGAGCCCGGATCGCCCGGACCGGGGGTCAGCGAGTTGTTCGGGCCCTTGCGATTCGTGCGCCCGATCGGATGGATCGGCGGCAGGTACACGACGTCGAAACCCATCCGTGCAACCGCGGGAAGCCGCTTGCTGGCAGTGCGAAACGTACCGCTCTTGACGGTGCCGTCTTTGCGGAGTTTTGCCCCTTCGGACCGGGGGAAGAACTCGTACCAGGCGCCCACGCCTGCCCGTTCGCGTTCGACGAGCAAGTCGCGGTCGCTGCCCACGGTCACGAGGGACTGCAGCGGGCGAACCGTGAACGCTGCCTCCAGACGCGGATCGTCAATAAGGCTGAGCGGCTCGGTGCCGGCATCCGCGCGGAACTGCTCTGCCATCTCGGTGAGCATGCGGCGCTCGGCTGCCGGTCGATCGCGTTCGGCAGCGCCGCGTTCGCACAGCAGCGCCCCCATCTCCAGCATGAGGGGGACATCGACACCGGCGAGCACTTTGACGTGGGCCGCGTGGTGCCAGGTGGCGAAGTCGTCAGCGAAGGACTCGAAGTGGAACGTCCAGGTTCCCTCCTCAAGGAGCGCAACGTTCGTCCACCAGCGGTCGAATCCGTCCCCCGCAGGGTCCAGGCGATGCAGCGACTCGTCGCCCGACGGTGAGGTCAGGCGCAGGTGAACGCCGATGCGATCGTGGCCCTCGCGGAAGGCCGTGACGCCGAACGCGACAGCCTCGCCGTGAAAGGCGCTCGGGCTATAGGCCGCGTCGGGGGTGTCAGGCCTCGGCCGGACCATGGGGATGCGTCCCATGGCGGCGTCAGCGGCCGGCGCGAGCGGCGAGGCGGGGCGCACCGGGATCGCGGTGGCGCTTCGCCACGGCCGAGGAACGGGGGAGCGTCTGCTGGTTGCCACGTTTCGAACCTACCCCGCGCACCGCCAGCGGGAACAGGTGTGGACAGGGGGCGCGCCGTCCGCAACAATGCGCCCCTGGAAGAGGCTCAGGCCGGGTCGGCTACGAACAGGCGCATCGATGTCGGACCGAGCTCGACGGATGACGCGGGCTCGTGGGCGGTGATGTCGTCCGACGGATGCTCGTCCTCGCTCGACCAGACCGCTCGATATCGCGCGACCCCCTCGACCCGTGGCAGAAGCACGGTAACCGGACGCTCGGTGCCGTGCACCACGAGAAGAATCCGGTTGGGTGCCTCGAGTTCGGGAGTCGAAGTCGCGAGGTACTGCAGCGTGCGGTGCGTCGGATCGGCCCACCGCGCGCCCGACATCATCTCGCCGTGTTCGTCGTACCAGTCCATGACTGACGCTGACGGCGTCTCCTGGTCGTCGCGCGCGAATCTGCTCGGACGCAGCGCGGGGTTCTGCGCGCGCAGGGTCAGGAGGCGCTGGACGTGGGCGAAAAGGTTCGCCTGCCAGGGCGCGTGCTCCCACGGCAACCAGGTCAGCGGCCCGTCGTGGCAGTAGGCGTTGTTGTTGCCATGCTGCGTGCGTCCGAACTCGTCACCTGCAGTGATCATCGGGACTCCCGCGGAGAGCAGGAGCGTGCCCATCAGATTGCGCATAGCCCGGCGCCGCGTAGCCAGGATGAGCGGGTCGTCAGTCTCGCCCTCGGCCCCATGGTTGAACGACCGGTTCGTGTCGGCGCCATCACGATTGTGTTCGCCGTTTGCGGTGTTGTGTTTGACGTCGTACGACACCAGGTCGTGGAGCGTGAAGCCGTCGTGTGCTGTCACGAAGTTGACGCTCGCAAGCGGACCGCGTTCGGCGCTGAAGGTGTTCGACGACCCAGCGAGCCGTGTCGCGAACCCGCCGACCCCCACGGGCGCGCTCGCGGCGCGACGACCGTAGTCGACATCGCTGAGCCAGAAATTGCGCACGCTGTCACGGTAGCGGTCGTTCCATTCCATCCAGCCCGGACCGAAGTTGCCTGTCTGCCAGCCACCCATCCCGACGTCCCACGGCTCGGCGATCTTCTTGACATCCGCAAGCGCGGGATCGTCGATGATCGCTCGAAGCAAGGGATGCTCGGGGGTGAAGGTGTGCTCGCGGTCACGCCCGAGCGTCGTGGCGAGATCAAAGCGGAAACCGTCGACCTGCACGTCGTTGGCCCAATACCGCAGCGAGTCGAGGACCAGGCGGGAGGCGGCATCCGTCGCGGTATCGACGCTGTTTCCGCAGCCTGTGACGTCGATGTAGGCGCCGTCGGCGTGCTGACGGTAGTAGCCCCGGTTGTCGATGCCCCGGAAGCTCGAGCGCGGGCCACCGAGCTCGGCCTCGGATGTGTGGTTGTAGACGACGTCGAGGATGACTTCCAGGCCGGCCTCGTGCAGGAGCTTGACCATGCCCTTGAACTCCCGCAGCACCGCTTCCGGACCCTGGCGCCGGTTCTCTTCGGTCGCATAGGCGGCATGGGGAGCGAAAAAGCCGACGGTGTTGTAGCCCCAGTAGTTCGTGAGGCCCAGCTCGAGCAGGCGGGGCTCGCTCGCGAACTGGTGGACCGGAAGCAACTCAATGCTGGTAACCCCGAGCGCGGTGAAGTGCTCGATCATCGCCGGGTGCGCAAGTCCCGCGTAGGTGCCGTGCAGGGCGGGGGGAACCTCGGGGTGGCGCTTGGTCATTCCTTTGACGTGACCCTCGTAGATGACCGTCCGGTCCAGAGGCACGAGGGGTTTGCGCGCGCCGCACCAGTCGAAATCGCCGGCGACGACCACTGATCGCCATCCGCGGAAGCCATTGGATGCGAGGCCCCGTGCGTAGGGGTCGATGAGCAGCGTGGAGGGATTGAACGTGTTCCCGGGGCCCTGCGGTCCATCCACCTGGATCGCGTAATGGGTTCCCGGGCGCAGCCCCGCCGCATACGCCGACCAGATGTCACCGTCGGTGCGCGCCAGCGGAACAGTCTCGACGACCCAGTCCAGGTCGTCGTTGTCGAAGATCAGGAGGTCGATCGAGGATGCGTGCGCTGACCAGACCCGCAGCGTGCCGCCACCGTCATGCAGCCGGACACCGAGGTCGTCGAACCGCGGTGACAGGAGACCGGCGTCGGTCGTGTCGGCGCGCGAAAGTACAGCTGACTCGGGGATCGGCATGCGTAGAGCATAACGACGCGGTGCCTGCCGCAGACGGGTCTGCCGCAGGCGTCGGCGGCCCACGACCCCGGGGCAGTGGCACAGTGGAGTGCGTGAGCATCTACCTCGACCATGCGGCCTCGACGCCGCTGCGTCCTGAGGCGCGCGAGGCCTGGCTGCAAGCGGCGTCGGTCGTCGGCAATGCATCGTCGATCCACGCGAATGGCCAGAGTGCGCGGCGAGTCCTGGAGGATGCTCGTGAACGGCTCGCTGCGGCGGTGGGTTGCGACCCGATCGAGATCGTGATCACCTCCGGTGGGACCGAAGCCGTGAACCTCGCCCTGAAGGGGCTCTGGCAGACCCGTCGCGCCGGCACCTCCGACATCGTCCTGCCTGACGGTGAGCATCACGCCTCCATCGACCCCGTGGACTGGATCGCGAGGCGCGATGGTGCCGGCATCCGGAGTGTGCCACTCACAACCCGGGGAGCCATCGACGCTGCCGAGTTCGCGGCGGCTCTCCCTGGGGCCGCTCTGGCAACGGCGCTTGTCGCCAACAACGAGGTGGGGACGGTCAACCCCGTCGCCGATCTTGCCCGGGCGGCAGCCTCGGAGCGCGTGCCGCTCCATCTGGACGCCGTTGCGGCGTTCGGCCACATGCCGGTGTCGTTCGCGGGCCTGCGCGGAGATGCTCGGCCCGGAGCCGGACTCCTCGCCATGAGCCTGTCAGCGCACAAGGTCGGCGGACCGATCGGGGTGGGCGCTCTCGTGGTCGCCCGCTCTGCCCGACTGGACCCGCTGCTGCACGGCGGTGGTCAACAGCGCGGACTGCGCTCGGGGACCCAGGACATCGCTGGAGCGGCGGCCTTCGCGGTAGCTGCCGAGCTCGCGGTCAGGGAGCTTGCCGAAGAGTCGGCGCGCTTGTCGGGGATGCGCGATCGGCTGATCGCTGGCGTGCTCGCCACGATCCCCGCGGCCGAACTGCTCGGTGATCCGGTCGATCGCCTATCGGGGAACGCGCACATCCTCTTTCCTGGGGCGTCGGGGGAGTCGCTTCTCTTCCTGCTCGACATGGCCGGGGTCTCGGTGTCGACGGGGTCGGCGTGTCAGGCCGGTGTTCCCGAGCCGTCCCACGTCGTGACGGCCATGGGCAGAAGCGATCGGGAGGCGCGCGAGGTGCTGCGGTTCACCCTGGGGCGCTCGACGACGGATGCCGACATCGACGCGGTTCTGCGGGTGCTTCCTGATGCGGTCGAGCGGGCGCGGGCGGCATCCGGGTCCCATACAGATGGCCGCTCGTAGACTGGGACCATGCGTGTTCTTGCGGCCATGAGTGGCGGAGTCGACTCCGCCGTCGCCGCGGCGCGCGCTGTGGATGCCGGCCACGAGGTCGTCGGGGTGCATCTCGCGCTCTCGCGCGCCGGAGGGACGCTGCGAACGGGCAGCCGCGGCTGTTGCACGATCGAGGACGCGATGGATGCTCGCCGCGCGGCCGATCGCCTGGGCATCCCGTTCTACGTGTGGGACTTCTCGGAGCGGTTCCGCGACGAGGTGATCGACGATTTCATCGCCGAGTACCGGGCCGGGCGCACGCCGAACCCGTGCATGCGCTGCAACGAGAAGATCAAGTTCGCAGCGCTGTTGGAGCGCGCGATCGAGCTCGGCTTCGATGCCGTCTGCACCGGCCATTACGCGACCCTCGTCGAGACGCCGGAGGGCCGCGAGTTGCACCGGGCGTCGGATGCGGCGAAAGACCAGTCGTATGTGCTCGGCGTGCTCGACGCTGACCAGCTTGCGCACTGCCTGTTCCCGCTCGGTTCGACCCCGTCGAAGGCTGTCGTGCGCGCCGAGGCGGAGGAGCGGGGCCTGACCGTTGCGCACAAGCCCGACAGCCACGACATCTGCTTCATTCCCGACGGCGACACGAAAGGGTGGCTGGCTGAGCGCGTCGGGGTCGCTGAAGGGCCTATCGTCGATCGTTCCGGCGCCCAGGTGGGCACTCACGATGGTGCCCACGCCTACACGGTCGGTCAGCGCCGCGGGCTCGCACTCGGCACTCCGGCTCCTGATGGCAAGCCGCGGTTTGTTCTCGAGATCCGACCCGTGACCAACACGGTGGTCGTCGGGCCGAAGGAGGCTCTCGCGACCGCCGAGATCGCCGGATCACGGGTGACCTGGGCGGGGCGGGCGCCCGATGCGGCATCCTTCGCGTGCGACGTACAGATCCGCGCCCACGCCGATCCGGTTCCCGCGCGTGCAGAGATCCTCGACGGCGAGGTCGTGGTCACGCCCGATGAGCCCCTCGACGGGGTCGCTACCGGGCAGACAGCGGTGCTCTACGACGGCACGCGCGTCATCGGCCAGTTCACGATCGATCGCACGAGGTCGGCTGTTCCCATCGAGGCGTGAGCAGCGGCATCCTGTGTCGGCCTGCCGTGTCGTGGGTGGTGCCTAAACTGCACTCGTGGCCACGAACGACGTTTCCCCTGCATCTGTGACGACTCCGGATGCGGAGCTCGCGCGGCTCAGTCTCGACGATGCTCGGGCGGAGGCCTCGCGCCTTACCGACCTCATTGTCGATGCCCGCGAGGCGTACTACGGGCGCGACGAGGTCATCGTCGACGACGCCACGTACGACACGTGGATGCAGCGGCTGGAGGCTCTCGAGCGACTGCATCCCGAAGTTCAGGGGCAGGATTCGCCGACGCTGTTGGTCGGTGCAGCGTCCGGCACGCTGTTCTCGCCGGTCGAGCACGCCGAGCGGATGCTGAGCCTCGACAATGTCTTCAGCGACGAGGAATTCCGGGCCTGGGCTGCACGCGTGCAGCGTGACGTCGGCGGCTCAGTTCGTTACCTGTGTGAGCTCAAGATCGACGGTCTCGCCCTGTCGTTGCGCTACGAGCACGGGCGGCTCGTGTCTGCTGCCACGCGGGGCGACGGACGCGTCGGAGAGGACGTGACCGAGAACGTCCGGGACGTGGCCGGTATCCCGACCGCGCTTGCCGGGACGGGACATCCTGAGCTTGTCGAGGTGCGTGGTGAGGTGTTCTTCACCGTGGCTGACTTCGAGTCGCTCAACGCCTACCAGGAGTCGATGGGAGATCGCCTGTTCGCGAATCCGCGGAACGCGGCATCCGGGTCGCTCCGGCAGAAGCGCGAGGGCAAGAACGAGCGCCAGCTCGAGGCGATGCACGAACGGCTCTCGCGGCTGCGGCTGACCGTCCATGGCATCGGCGCCTGGCCGAATCCTCCGGTAGCGACCCAGAGCGAGGTCTATGGGCTGCTGGAGTCGTGGGGTTTGCCGGTGAGTCGGTACTTCACGGTCGCAGAGTCAGTCGATGCCGCCGCCGATTACATCCGCCACTACGGCGAACACCGTCACGATGTCGAGCACGAGATCGACGGTGTCGTCGTGAAAGTCGATGAGTTGGCTTTGCACGACGAGCTGGGCGCGACGAGCCGCGCGCCGCGGTGGGCGATTGCGTACAAGTACCCGCCCGAGCAGGTGAACACGAAGCTGCTCGACATCGTCGTTTCGGTCGGGCGAACCGGCCGCGCGACACCGTTCGCCGTTATGGAACCGGCGCGTGTCGCGGGCAGCGTCGTACGTCAGGCGACGCTGCACAACCAGGACGTCGTGAAGGCCAAGGGGGTCCTCATCGGCGACACGATCGTCATCCGCAAGGCCGGCGATGTCATTCCCGAAGTCCTCGGGCCGGTCGTCGAGTTGCGTGACGGCAGCGAACGCGCATTCATCATGCCGACGCACTGCCCCGAGTGCGGCTCTCCGCTCGCCCCCGCCAAAGAGGGCGACATCGATCTGCGGTGCCCGAACACGCGATCGTGTCCGGCCCAGGTTCGCGGTCGGGTCGAGCACATTGGTTCGCGCGGCGCTCTCGATATCGAGGGGCTCGGTGAGGTGTCAGCTGCCGCCCTGACGCATCCGTTGCGGCCCGAGGTGCCGCCGCTGGTCACCGAGGCGGGGCTGTTCGATCTGCGTGCCGAGGACCTGTTTCCAATCGACGTCGAGGTGCGCGATGCCGAGACGGGGCTTGTTCGGCTCGATGCCGACGGTGAGCCGGATGCGCGCAGCCCGTTCCGTCGTCAGCGCAGGTCTCCGCTGGAAGGTCGTGCGCCGACAGCGTCGCGCCCCGATCCCGTGTTCGATCCTGAGGGGCCGTTCGATGGGGATGCCGACTTCATTCTGTCGGCGGCGGCGTATGAGCTGCTCGACAATCTCGAACGCGCCAAGACGAAGGAGTTGTGGCGCTTCCTCGTCGCGTTGAGCATCCGTCACGTTGGCCCGGTCGCTGCCCGCGCGCTGGCGCAGTGGTTCGGGTCGATTGATGCGATTCGTGCGGCGTCCCGTGAGGAGCTCGCCGCGGTCGAGGGCGTCGGCCCGATCATCGCCGATGCGATCATCGACTGGTTCGAGGTCGACTGGCACGTTGAGATCGTCGAGCGGTGGGCGGCCGCAGGAGCGCAGCTGTCGACCCCCGGCCATCCTGGTCCTGGCGCTGCTGTCGTCTCGGGCGGAGTGCTCGAGGGCGTCACGGTTGTGGCTACCGGAACCCTGGAGGGATATACGCGCGAGGGCGCACAAGAGGCGATCATGGCAGCTGGCGGCAAGGCTGCCTCGAGCGTGTCCAAGAAGACGGATTTCGTGGCTGCTGGCCCGGGCGCCGGCTCGAAGCTTGCGAAGGCGGAGGAGCTCGGTGTGCGGATTATCGATGCAGCCCAGTTCCGCATCCTCGTGGAGCAGGGTCCAGCCGCGCTGGGGGAGTAATCTGGCGCCAATCTGAGTGTCGTACGTTTGTTCTAATCTCATGATCGAGATCACTGAGGGAGGACAAGATCATGAGTGCACTGGACGGCGCAACGCAGGCGTGGCTCGACCAAGAAGATCGCCACACCGTTGAGACCATTCGAAAGTACGGCACGTACATCCAGTACGTCGGTGGGGCCGGGCACGTTGAGCGCGCGCCGTTCGCGTACACGGTTGGTCTGTACGGGATCGGTCATCCCGAGCTCGCGATTCTTGGCGTGGGGCCCGAGACTGCGGCAGCGGTTCTCAACGATCTCTCGGCGCGTGTCCGGGACGGATCCGATCTCATTCCGGGCGAGATTCTGAGCTTCCAGGCGTGGCAACATCGCGTCCGCGTCGAGGCGGTTCCCAACCCGGGCGAGATCGCCTTCGCCGCCAATCGGTTCTACGAGCGACCCGACGCGTTCTCGGTTCCTCTTCTCCAACTCACCTACGACGATGTCAACGGCCACTTTCCGGACGAGGTGGAGTACTCGATTCCCGCATGGATCCAACCACGGCCTGGGCAGTGGCGAGCCTGATGCCGCGAGGCCTACTCCTCGCCCGAGAGCTCCAGAAGCTTCGCGCGCACCTGCCGCCGCAGGACCTTTCCGATCAGTGACTTTGGTAGCTCATCGACGACGAAGATGCGGCGCGGCACCTTGTAGGGGGTGAGGATGCTGCGCGCGAACTCGCGAATAGCGGTCTCGTCGATGTCCTCGACGCTGGACTCGAGCACGATAGCGGCGACAACCTCTTCACCGGAGTGCTCCGACGGCATCCCGACGACCGCGACATCGGCAACGGCAGGATGCTGCCGCAGCACTCCCTCGACCTCGGTCGGGGCGACGTTGAAGCCTCCTGTGATGATGAGCTCCTTGATGCGGTCGACGATCCGCACGAACCCGGCGTTGTCGATTGTGACGATATCGCCGGTGCGGAACCAACCGTCGACGAAGACCTCCTCGGTCTCTTCCGGTCGCCCGTAGTAGCCAGAGAAGACCTGGGGGCCACGCACGATCAGTTCGCCACGCTCGCCCTGCGCGACGTCCGTCGTCGGATCATCTGGGTCGACGACGCGACACTCGGTGCCCGGAAGAGGCAAACCGACGGTGCCGGGGACGCGGTTGTCGGCGACGGGGTTCGCCATCAGTACGGGGGAGCACTCGCTGAGGCCGTAACCTTCGACGAGGTATCCGCCGGTCTCGGCCTCGAACGGCACGACGAGTTCGTGCGGGAGTGCCATTGCTCCCGAGATCGCGACGCCCGTACCCGCGAGCGAAATCCCCGTGCGCTTCGACTCCTTCAGCAGCCGGTCGGCAATGGGAGGCACAAGGGGCAGGAAAGTCGCCGGATGCTTCTTCGTGACCTCGAGCACCATGTCGGGATCGAACCGCGGGAAAAGTACCAGGCGGGCGCCCATTGACATCGCGAACGTGAGACACAGCGTCAGTCCGTACGCATGGAACATCGGCAGGACGGCGTAGACGACGCATCCTTCGCCGCGCTGGATCGTGGGAACCCACGCTCGCGCCTGGGCAGCGTTCGAGAGCAGGTTGCGATGTGTCAGCGACGCGCCCTTGGGGTTGCCCGTCGTTCCGCTCGTGTACTGGATCAGGGCGAGATCGTCGGTGGAGGGTGACGGGTGCGTGTCGGGCAGCGGCTCGTGGCTCGCGACGTCATCCCAGCTGACGGCACCGCTGACTCGCTCGGTGAGGGCGGTGCGCGCCTCGCGTGCTTTGGCGATCGGGAGCTTGAGTGCCAGCTGCATCGTCCAGGGCATCGCCTTGGTGATGTCGACCGAGATGAGTGTGTCGACACGCAGATCGCGGGGGAACTCCTGAACGGTGCGCACGACCTTGCTCCACACGATCGCGTGCTTGGCGCCGTGGTCTTCGAACTGCTTGCGCAGTTCCCGCGGGGTGTAGAGAGGGTTGTGCTCGACGACAACGGCTCCCAAGCGCAGGATCGCGTAGAACGCGACGATGTGCTGCGGGCAGTTGGGCAGCACGATCGCGACCGGGTCGCCTGCCCGGACGCCGTGTGCGTGCAAGGCGGCAGCAGCGCGTTGGATCTGCTCGTCGAGCGACCGATAGCTCGTCGTACGTCCGAAGAACTGCAGCGCGGGAGCATCGGGATAATCCCGGACGGATGCCGCAACGATGTCGACGAGTGACCCGCTGACCGGATCGAGGTCCTCGGGGACCCCCTCCGCGTAGCTGGCGATCCAGGGGCGAGGCGGGTCGTACTGCATCACGGCATTCAGCCTAGGGGAGAGCGCGCCGCCCCTGAAGGTCCGGCTCGCGGTCAGAGTGTCTCGAAGGCGAGATGGCGCACGATCGCACGAGCGCGTGAATCCGGATCGGGAGGAGGCGGCGTTGCGCCACTGAGCCAGATTCCGGCGAGTCCGTGCACGATAGCGAACGCAGCGTACGCCGAATCGTGCGCCTCCTCGTCATCCGACGCGTCAGTGCGGGCATCGGCAACGGCCCGCTCGAGGATGCCCCATGTCGCCATCCGTGCTGCAGCGAGTGAGGAATCCTCCTCATCGGTCAGTCGCGGTGTCCACATCACCGCGTAGTGGCCAGGATGGGCGAGCGCCCACGTCACGTAGGTCACGCCGTGGTGGTAGATGTCGCCGCCCGCCTCTGTCAGCGCCGCACTGACAACATCGTCGCGGCCGCCGGGGTAGACAACCCTGCCGCGCCTTCGACGCCGCTCCTTCCGCGAGCGATGCTGCAGGTCGTCTTCATCGCGAGCGGGATCGTGGCTGCGCTCCCGGCTCATCGACTCACCGTGCGTCGGACTGAGCGCTCTGCGGCGTGAAGCCGGAGGGGTCTGCGGGGCACAGGCGGTCGAGGTGCCCCACCTAGAATGGTGCGGTGTCTGAAATCACCCCCGATCTCGTGCGCCATCTTGGTGTGCTCGCCCGGATCCGCCTGAGCGACGACGAGGTTCAGCGCCTCACCGGCCAGCTCGACGCGATCGTCGACAACATCGCCAAGGTGTCGCAGGTGGCCACTCCCGAGGTGCCTGCGACCAGTCACCCGATCGCCCTACACAATGTGTTCCGCGCTGATGTTCCGGGCGACATGCTCACGCCCGAGCAGGTGCTGCAGAACGCCCCGGATGCCGCAGACGGCCGCTTCCGTGTGACCGCGATCCTGGGAGAAGAACAGTGACAGACCTCACCCGCCTGACAGCTGCCGAGCTGGCGTCGTCGCTCGCCTCGGGCGAGATATCGAGTGTCGAGGCTACGCGCGCGCATCTCGACCGGATCGCCGCGGTGGATGCCGACATCCACGCCTTCCTCCACGTCAGCGACCACGCGCTCGAGGTGGCAGCCGATATCGACGCCCGGCGCACGGCAGGCGAAGAGCTCCCCGAGTTGGCGGGAGTCCCGCTCGCCATCAAGGATGTGCTCGTCACGACCGACATGCCGTCCACGAGCGGATCCCGCATCCTCGAGGGGTTCATGTCGCCCTACGATGCGACGGTCGTCGCGCGTTCGCGTGCTGCCGGTCTCGTCCCGCTGGGCAAGACCAACATGGACGAATTCGCGATGGGCTCCTCGACCGAGCACTCGGCCTACGGTCCCACGCGCAATCCATGGGATCTCGACCGAATCCCCGGCGGGTCTGGCGGTGGATCAGCCGCGGCAGTCGCAGCTTTCGAGGCGCCACTTGCTCTCGGGTCCGACACCGGCGGTTCGATTCGTCAGCCGGCGCACGTGACCGGCACGGTGGGTGTGAAGCCCACGTACGGCGCTGTGAGCCGGTACGGGGCGATCGCACTGGCCTCCAGCCTCGATCAGGTCGGACCGGTCACCCGGACGGTGCTCGACGCGGGTCTGCTCCACGACGTGATCGGCGGTCACGACCCCCACGATTCGACCTCGCTCGCCGAGGACTGGCCGTCGTTTGCGGATGCCGCACGCGAGGGTGCCCGCGGCGATGTGCTGAAAGGTCTGCGGGTCGGCGTCATCCGGGAACTGCCCGACAGCGGTTTCCAGAGCGGTGTTTCGGAGTCCTTCCGTGCAGCTCTGGCACGTATGGAGGCGCAGGGTGCCGAGATCGTCGAGATCAGCGCGCCCCACTTCGAGTACGGCGTCGCCGCCTACTACCTGATCCTGCCCGCTGAGGCATCCAGTAACCTCGCGAAGTTCGACTCGGTGCGCTTCGGACTGCGCGTCGACGTTCCGGGAGGAACTGTTGAAGACGTCATGGCAGCTACGCGAGAAGCGGGCTTCGGCGACGAGGTCAAGCGCCGCATCATTCTCGG
Source organism: Microbacterium sp. UBA1097 (assembly GCF_002313585.1). Lineage (NCBI taxonomy): Bacteria > Bacillati > Actinomycetota > Actinomycetes > Micrococcales > Microbacteriaceae > Microbacterium > Microbacterium sp. UBA1097. Next base: position 88,445 of record NZ_DCBW01000039.1, read on the forward strand.
GACATACGCCCTGAGCGCCGGCTACTACGACGCGTACTACGGATCGGCCCAGAAGGTTCGCACCCTCATCCAGCAGGACTTCGACCAGGCGTTCGCGCAGGTCGACGTCATCGCCACACCCACCGCCCCGACCACGGCGTTCCGCCTGGGGGAGAAGATCGACGACCCGCTGCAGATGTATCTCAACGACGTCGCGACGATCCCTGCAAACCTCGCCGGTGTTCCCGGGATCTCTCTTCCCTCGGGTCTGTCGGCAGACGATGGCCTGCCTGTCGGCATCCAGTTCCTCGCGCCGGCTCGACAGGATGCGCGGCTCTACCGCGTGGGTGCGGCGCTCGAGGCGCTGCTGCTGGACGAGTGGGGTGGTCCGCTGCTTGACCGGGCCCCGGTATTGAGCGCATCGACGGGAGGGCGTGCCTGATGGCTACCGCGAAGCTCATGGATTACGACAAGGCTCTCGAGCTGTTCGAGCCGGTGCTCGGGTTCGAGGTGCATGTCGAGCTGAACACCGAGACCAAGATGTTCTCGGCTGCCGGCAACCCGGCCCACGCCTCCAACCACAGCGCTGAGCCCAACACCCTTGTCGCCCCGGTCGACATGGGGCTTCCAGGGGCGTTGCCGGTCGTGAACGAGACAGCAGTGCGCTCGTCGATCAGTCTGGGGCTTGCCCTCGGTTGCTCGATCGCGCCCTCGAGTCGGTTCGCTCGCAAGAACTACTTCTACCCCGACCTCGGAAAGAACTATCAGATCTCGCAGTACGACGAGCCCATCGCGTTCGAGGGCAAGGTCGAGGTCGAGCTCGAAGACGGCACCATCGTCGAGGTTCCCATCGAGCGCGCGCACATGGAAGAGGATGCCGGAAAGCTCACCCACATGGGCGGTTCCACGGGCCGCATCCAGGGCGCCGAGTACTCGCTCGTCGACTACAACCGCGCGGGCGTTCCGCTGATTGAGATCGTCACCAAGCCGATCTTCGGCGCCGAGCACCGCGCGCCCGAGATCGCCAAGGCCTATGTGCGGACGATCCGCGACATCGTGCTCTCGCTCGGCATCTCGGAAGCGCGTCTGGAGCGTGGGAACCTCCGCTGTGACGCGAACGTGTCGCTGCGCCCGCGCGTCGCGGCCGGCGAGCCGCCGGCTCCGTTGGGAACCCGCACCGAGACGAAGAACGTCAACTCGATGCGCTCGGTCGAGCGCGCGGTTCGTCACGAGATCCAGCGCCAGGCCGCGATCCTCGCTGCCGGCGGCACGATCACGCAAGAGACCCGTCACTGGCACGAAGACACCGGCACGACCTCGCCCGGACGCCCGAAGTCGGATGCCGACGACTACCGCTACTTCCCCGAGCCCGACCTGCTTCCCGTTGAGCCGTCGATCGAGCTGATCGAGGAGCTTCGAGCGGCGCTTCCCGAGTCACCGGCTGCGCGTCGGCGCCGGCTGAAGGCGGAGTGGGGATTCACCGACCTCGAATTCCAGGATGTCGCCAACGGCGGCATCCTCGCCGAGGTCGAGGCGACGATCGCTGCAGGCGCATCACCGGCATCAGCACGCAAGTGGTGGACCGGTGAGATTGCCCGAATCGCGAACGCGCAGGACCGCGAAGCGAGCGACCTCGTCTCGCCCGCCGACGTCGCGGCGCTCCAGCGGCTCGTCGATGCGGGAACACTCACCGACAAGCTCGCCCGACAGGTCCTCGAGGGCGTCATCGCCGGCGAGGGCACTCCGCAGGAGGTCGTAGACGCGCGAGGGCTCGCGGTCGTCTCGGATGACGGGGCGCTGATCGCCGCGATCGATGAGGCGCTCGCGTCCCAGCCCGATGTGCTCGAGAAGATCCGCGACGGCAAGGTTCAGGCTGCCGGCGCGATCATCGGCGCTGTCATGAAGGCGATGAAGGGCCAGGCTGACGCCGCGCGCGTGCGCGAGTTGATTCTCGAGCGCGCTTCGCAGTCCTGACCCTCGGTCGGCTCGAGCTGGTGCAGCCCCGCGCGGGGCTGCACTTCATCAAGCCTGCCGCTCGAACGCGGCGAGGTGATTCTGGGAGCCGGCAAGCAGGCGCTCCAGGACAACCGCGACATCATCGGCAGCGTCGTCTAGGGCACGCGTCAGATCGGCGATGTCGGTTTGCTCGATGAGGACTCCGACATCGATGGCGGCGGCCCTGGACTGGCTGCCATCGGCCACGAGCTGGTCGTAGAGAGACTGGAGGTCGGGGTCGGTGAACACGCCGATCTCGTCCGAGCGCGGATCGGCAAGGTCGTACTCCACGAGAAGTGTTGCCACGGCATCCTGATGCGAGATCTCGGACGCTGCGATGTTGACGAAGACGTTCCCGCCCCACAGGTCACCGAGCACGGTGTACACGTCGTGAGCGAGCTTCTCCTCTTCGATGAGGTACAGCAACTGCGCCTCCAGGTCGCTCGTGACGATCTCCGCGGGGATGGGTGACCCGGTCGGCGCCAGTGGGCTCGCGGTGGTCGGGGCAGCGGATGCCTCGGCCTCGGCGGTCGGTGCGGACGCGACCGTGCACCCCGAGATCCCCAGAGCCGCAGCTGTGACCACTGCGACGGGGAGGACATGGCGTGCTGAACTGATCATGACGTGCTCCTTCGATGTCGGACTCTTATACCCCCTAGGGTATCCCGGAAGGGTCCGCGGTGACCATCCAGCGCCTATGGGAACGCCGACAGAACACTGTCGGTGGGGCGGGCGAGAATGGATGCATGGGACGAGGGGACGGCAGGAATCGCCTCGTGTCGCCCGACGATGCTGACGACACCGGCGCCGACATTCTGCACGTCGACATGGATGCGTTCTACGCGGCTGTCGAGGTGCTCGATGACCCGACCCTTGCAGGAAAGCCGATCATCATCGGCGCACCCGAGAGCCGGTCGGTCGTGTCCAGTGCTTCCTACGAGGCTCGCGCGTTCGGTGTTCGAGCTGCCATGCCGGTCGGGCAGGCGTTGCGCTTGTGCCCGCAGGCGATCGTCGTGCCGCCTCACTTCGATCGCTACGTGGCGCTCTCGCGCGAGGTCATGCGCGTGTTCCACGAGATCACACCGCTGGTCGAACCGCTGTCGATCGACGAGGCCTTTCTCGATGTGCGTGGGGCGCGGCGCCTGTGGGGGTCTCCCGGAACGATCGCACGGATGCTTCGCGCCCGCGTGCGCGACGAGACCGGCCTGACCTGCAGCGTGGGTGCCGCCGCAACGAAGCATGTCGCGAAGATGGCCTCCACCCTGAGCAAACCCGACGGCCTTCTGATCGTCGCCGAAGCAGACACCGCGGCATTCCTCGCGCCACGGTCTGTCCGCGCGCTGTGGGGCGTGGGACCGAAGGCCGCCGAGGCGCTCGAGTCGCGTGGCATCCGTACGGTTGCCGACGTGCTGGAGACGCCGCAGGCCGTCCTCGAGCGGGCCCTGGGTCCTGCGATGGGGGAGCGGGTGTGGAACCTCGCGCGGGGGCGAGATGCCCGAGCGGTCACGACAACCCGCGTGGAGAAGAGCGTCGGGCACGAAGAAACCTTCCACACCGACATCAGTGACGCCGTCGTCTTGCGTTCGGAGCTTCGGCGTTTGGCAGACCGTGTTGCGGCACGCCTGCGCGCAGCATCATGGGAAGCCGGAGCTGTCGCGATCAAGGTTCGGTTCGCCGACTTCAGCACCGTGTCCCGCTCGCGCAGCCTCCCGGAGCCGAGCTCCGTCGGCCAGCGCATCGGGGATGTCGCCCTCGAGCTGTTCGAGGGCATCGACCAGCGACTGCCCGTGCGTCTCGTGGGCGTGCGCGCTGAGAAACTCCGCACCCTGAGTGAGTCGGCGCCAGCGCTCTGGGACGACGACGGCGAGTGGCGCCGCGTCGAGTCGGCGCTGGATACTGCCGCAGCGAGATTCGGTCGAGGGGCGATCACCCGTGCGACCCTCATCAGCGAGCGCGGCGGCGGCACTCTCCCCTCGAACCCGCGCCTGTCCCGCGACGGTCCACGCTGACGAGAATCCATGCCAGGCCGGCCTGTCCTGGAACGCCCGGGGAAGGTAGCGTGGGGCCATGCCCAACATCGCGCTCGAACTCGGCAAGCAGGCAGCATCCTTCGGTGTCTCCGGCATCTACGGAGAACAGCAGGACGTGGATGGCATCAAGATCATTCCCGTCGCCCTCGCGTCCTCCGGTTTCGGCGGGGGCTCGGATGAGGGCGGCAACGGTGGCGGTGGGGCCGGCGGTACGGCGATCCCGATCGGCGCGTACATTCGCCGCGGTGATGACCTGCGCTTCGAGCCCAATCTGATCTCTCTGCTTGCTGTCGGCATCCCGTTCGTGTGGGTCGCCGGGCACGTCCTCATTCGTGTCATCCGCGCCCTCAAGAAGTGACGATCCCGTCGGTCAGGTCCTGACCGAGGCCACCGACGCCCTGCGCGACGACATCCTGGCGCTGGGTGGCCCGGCGCCAGTCATCCTGATCGACGGGCGCAGCGGAGCCGGCAAGACGAGCCTGACGCGCCTTCTTCTGGAGCGGTGGCCGTTGGATGCCTCACCTCAGTTGCTCGCGCTGGACTCGACGTACCCGGGTTGGGACGGGCTGGATGCCGCCGTCGAGGACGTCACACGTCACGTCCTCATCCCGCATGCCAACGGACAGCAGGGCCGGTGGCGACGGTGGGACTGGAGCGCGGGTGAGTATGCGGAGTCGTATGGCGTGGATCCGGATCTTCCGCTCGTGATCGAAGGATCCGGCATCCTCACCCCGACGACCGCTGCGCTCGCGAGCGTTCGCGTGTGGGTCGAATCGCCGGCGGACTCCCGACGAGAACGGGCCCTGGAGCGCGACGGGGACACGTACCGACCACACTGGGAGCGGTGGGCGCGCCAGGAGGATCGCCACATCACTCGTGACGACCCGGCAGCACACGCAACGCGGGTCTTCGTCGTTCCGTGAGCCGATCGGTGCCTGGTGTCGTCAGGTGCCGCGGGGATCGGAATCTGCGTCGATCGCGCTAATGAGGCTGTCGAGGCGGTAGCCGAGCCAGTCGTAGATCCCGAAACGCGGATCAGAGGCATCGTGGTCGTCATCGGCCTGAATCCCGAGCCTCGTCGCGAGTACGAGCCGAATCGCCGACAGCGTGCGCAGCAACGCGCTCACATCAGCTGCGCTTGCGTGCACGACGACCTCCTCCGTGAGCGCCGGGTCGTCGGATGCGATCGGCATGGCGGGTAGCGTCGGGCGCAGGATGCCGAGAACAGTCTCGGCATCCGTGTGACGGCGGTCCAGCAGCTCGCGCTCGGTCAAGCGGCGGAACTCGCGAGCTGCGGCGTCATCGTCGAGATACCCCTCGGGAACGAGGCGTGCCACGGCATCATCGCTTGATGCGTCTGTCGTGGCGTCGAGGAGGTCCCGGAACTGCTCCGTCATCTGCGAGAGGTGCAGAGCCTCGATCCGCGTGATGGCCATCACGAGTTCGCGGGTCATGCCGGAGCCCTCCGCACCGTCGCCGAGAGCCCGTAGTCATGCATCGCGTGAACGTGGAGCTCCATCTGCTCGCGCGCACCTTCGGCCACTACGGCATGGCCCTCATGATGCACGGCGAGCATCAGTGATTCGGCCCGCTCGGCGCTGAACCCGAAGTAGCTCCGAAAGACATGGGTGACGTAGCTCATCAGGTTGACCGGGTCGTTCCACACGACTGTCTGCCACGGCGTTTCAGCGGCGCGGAGCGTGTCGACATCCTCATCGGCTCGAGGCAGTGTCGCGCTGTTCATCAAGCCCATCCCAACTCGTGGAGCCGGTCGTCGTCAATCCCGTAGAAGTGCGCGATCTCGTGCACGAGAGTCGTATGGATCTCGGCGCGAAGGTCGTCCAGATCGTCGCACGCTGCCAGGTGCGCTTCGCGATAGACGATGATCCGGTCCGGAAGCTCACCCACGCCATATCGATCGCGTTCGGTCAGCGCCCACCCGTCGTAGAGCCCGAGGAGGTCCAGGGAACCGTCCTCGCCGCGGTCTTCGACGACGAAGATGACGTTGTCCAGTCCGTCGACCATGTCATCGGGAAGTCGGTCGAGTTCTTCGACGACCAGGCGCTCGAACGCGTCGGCATCCATCTCGACCATCGTGCCCCGCGCCTTCCCGCCACTCATCTCGTGCCCCCGACTGGACTCGAACCAGTAACCGTCGGATTAGAAGGCCGATGCTCTATCCATTGAGCTACGGAGGCGCATCAACCAGATTACCGGGAGCCGCCGCAGTAGCCGGGAGCGCCCGCTCTAGGATGGGCGGCATGGCTTCGAGCGAGAACGACCGGCTGGTGTGGATCGACTGTGAGATGACCGGACTGGACCTCGCCGTCGACGAACTCGTCGAGATCGCGGTGATCGTCACCGATTTCGAGTTGCGCCCGCTGGATCCCGGCTTCCAGATCGTTATCAAACCTGACGCTTCTGCGCTGGCGAACATGAATGACTTCGTCACCGCCATGCACGAGAAGTCCGGACTGCTCGAGGCGATCCCGAACGGCGTCAGCGTCGCAGAGGCCGAATTCGAGGTTCTCGAGTACATCCAGCGCTTTGTTCCCCTCGAGGGCAAGGCGCCGTTGGCCGGAAACACGATCGGGACTGACCGGATGTTCCTCGCGAAGTACATGCCCCGCGTCGATCGGTGGCTGCACTACCGCAACGTCGATGTGTCGAGCATCAAGGAACTGGCCAGGCGCTGGTACCCACGCGCATACATCCACGCCCCGGCGAAGGATGGCGGCCACCGCGCGCTCGCCGACATCAGCGAATCGCTGCGCGAGCTGGCGTATTACCGCAGCGTCGTGTTCGTTCCCGAACCGGGTCCGACCAGCGATGAGGCCAAGCAGGCAGCGGCTGTCGCCGTGTCGGCGTTCGCCCCCGGCGTGTGAGAGAATCTTTTGGTTGCGCACTCCGGTGTGCACATGGTGGCTATAGCTCAGTTGGTAGAGCACCGCGTTGTGGTCGCGGGGGTCGCGGGTTCAAGCCCCGTTAGCCACCCCACGTATTCCTACCTCGGTGACGCGAGGGGAGTGGTCGGCGCCGCTACCAGCCGCGATGTCGCCCGCGTGCGAGCGGTGTCGAACAGCGGCAAGGTGAGGTGGACCAGCGGGCCGATGGTCGCCGCGAACAGGACGGTCCCGAGCCCGACGGTGCCTCCCAGCAGCCACCCGATTACCAGCACGGTGAGCTCGACGCTGGCGCGAGCTGCCCAGATCGGCATCCCAAACCGGCTGCGCAGGCCGGTCATCAGGCCGTCGCGGGGACCCGGCCCGAAGTGCGCGCCGATGTACAGCCCCGAGGCGACGGCGACGAGCAGGATGCCGCTTACGAGCACCGCGAGCTGCGCGAGGAATCCCGTGATCGGTGGCAGGACCCAGAGGGTGACCTGCATCGCGGTTCCGACGACGAGGATGTTGGCCACGGTGCCGATGCCGGGGCGTTGGCGCAGCGGAATCCAGAGAAGCAGGATCAACAGGCCGAGGATGTTCGTCATCCACCCGACGCCGATACCGGTTCTGATCGACAAGCCCTCGGCCAGCACAGTCCAGGGGTCGACGCCCAGTCCAGCATCAACCGTCAGCGCAGCTCCGGCCCCGTAGAGGGGGAGCCCGATGAGAAGTTGCAGGATGCGGCGCGACATGGCACCATCCAAGACCAGAAGTGGACTGACGTGACCAGTCCAATCGGGAAGGAGTGGCCGTGGAGTCCCGAATGTCCGCGCGATCATTGACCCTCGCACTGGGCGGATGGCGCACGCGCGAACCGGCTTACGAGGCGCTCGCTGACGGCATCCGTCTGCTCTGCTTGGACAACCGCATCGCGCCCAGGACCGCGCTTCCGGCTGAGCGCGAACTCGCCACCGCACTTCGAATCAGTCGCAGCACCGTCTCGATGGCCTATCAGAGCCTTCGCGACTCCGGGCACATCAGCAGCCTGCGGGGGTCGGGAAGCGTCACCCTTCCGCTCGGCCGGCGCGAGGTCGCGAGGGTGCTCGGAACTGACGGCACCATCGACCTCCAGCAGGCGAGCCCCCCAGCTTGGCCCGGGCTTGCGGGTCACATGGCCGAGGTTGCGGCCGATGCCGCGACCCTCGCCTCGCGCTCGGGGTACGACGTCCTCGGTCGCGCTGAGCTGCGCGAAGCCATCGCCGAGCTGTTCCGCGCTCGGGGACTGCCGACCGAGTCTCGCCAGATCATGATCACCGCCGGTGCCCAGAGCGCGATCCACCTGCTTGCGAGCGTGCTCATCGGACGCGGCGATCGCGTCGCGATCGAGACCCCCACGTATCCGCATGCAGCCGACGCACTCCGTCGCGCCGGCGGGCGGCTCGTCGGCATCCCGGTAGCGGCCGAAAGCGGATGGGATCTCGAGCGCGTCGCCGAGTCCTTCGCTCGCACCCGCCCCTCCCTTGCCTACCTCATGCCCGACTTCCAGAACCCGACGGGCCGCAGTATGTCGGCGTACGAGCGCGAGACCATCATGACGGCTGCACAGCGCTCTGGAACCCTCCTGGTGATCGACGAGACGACCGCCGACCTCGACATCGATCGAGGATCCCAGGACCGCGGTTTCCAGGCGACCGATCAATCCCTCGTGGTGCGCGTCGGGTCGCTCGGCAAGACCGTGTGGGGAGGTTTGCGTGTCGGGTGGATACGGACCGACCATGACCTCATCGACCGGCTCGTGCAGGAACGCCCGGCGTACGACCTCGGGACACCGGAGTTCGAACAGGCAGTGGCAACCGGGCTGATTCCGCGGCTGCCCGAGATCGCGCGACATCGCGGTGAGTTCCTGCGCGAGGGACGGGATGCGCTGGTCTCAGCGCTGGCGGAACGGCTGCCGGAGTGGCGCGTGCCCTCGGTTGATGGGGGAGTCGCCCTCTGGGTCGAGCTGAACGCGCCACTGAGCTCTGCTCTCGTGCTTCAGGCGCGAGCGGCCGGGCTGCTGCTGGCGGCAGGCCCCCGATTCGCACTGGAAGGCGGGAACGAACGGCACTTGCGCATTCCGTTCACGGCCCCTCCGGGGGAACTGCGCCGCGCCGTGGAGATACTTGCGGACGTTTGGCCCGGGGTCCTCCAGGATGCCCCGCACGGTGTTCGAGATCTCTGGAGCTCACCGGTCTGACGCGGGATCCGCGAGAGCGGCGTCAGGTCGACAGCACGAGGGCATCGATGGCGTCATCGCGGCTCCAGAACCGTCCGAGCGCATGGAATTGCCTGTCACTCGGGTGGAAGCGTTTCACCGCGAAGTGCTCACCCTGAGCGTCGCGATCGACGCGCAGGTGACCGATCGGCCCGCGGCCCGCATCAACGACGCGCCAGGCGTCGATCCCGATCGGCACGAGCTGTATCTGTGAGGTCTGCATCAGTGTCTCCCTGAGATCGAACATAGATCCGACCTCCGACACATCGCAGGGAACAGCAATACGCGCGAGACTGTTGTTGCCAGTGGCGCCGAGAACCCGGCGCCACAACAAGGAGAAATCATGCACACGTTCGTTCTCGCAGGCGGCTGCTTCTGGTGTCTCGACGCGGCGTACCGCGCTCTTCGCGGAGTGTCGTCGGTCGTTTCGGGGTATGTCGGCGGCACCGTCGAGAACCCCTCCTATGAGCAGGTCTGCACGGGCCGTACCGGGCACGCCGAGGCCGTCGCCGTCACCTTCGATCCCGACGTCATCTCGGACGACGTCATCCTGGATGCCTTCTTCACGATGCACGATCCGCGACAGCTGAACCGACAGGGAAACGACGTCGGCACCCAGTACCGCAGCGCGATGTTCCCCGCCGACGACCAGCAGCGCGAGCTCTTCGAAGCAGCCCGCGATCGCGCGGCCGAGTGGTGGGATGGCGGCATCGTCACCACGATTGAGCCCCTCGGTGAGTTCTATCCCGCAGAGGAGTACCACCAAGACTTCTTCGCGAAGAACCCCACGCAGGGCTACTGCCTCGCTGTTGCAGTGCCCAAGGTGAATAAGGTTCGTGCGCGCTTCGCGGAGTATGTGACGGCCTGAGTTTTCCTCCCCAGCCACGCCGGTGCGCGGTCTGTCCACGGCTCAATGGGGCGGCGGACGTCAGTTAGCGATGATCGGCGAGCCTGATCTCGGCGCTGGTACCCGACGGGCACTCGGGTACCAGCGCAGCCCGGAACCGCTCCGGGCGGGAAAGGGAGAAATGCAGGACATCATCACCGTCACGGGAAACGTTGCGGGCCCTCCGGAATTCAAGATCACGGCGGGAGGTCTGCCCGTCGTCAACTTTCGGCTCGGCAGTGCGCAGCGCCGTCTCGATCGCTCGACCGGCACCTGGGTCGACGACGGGACGAACTGGTACAACGTCTCCGCGTTCCGGGGTCTTGCCGAGCACATCGCCGCCTCGGTCACGAAGGGGGAGCCGCTGGTGGTCACCGGCCGTCTGCGGCTTCGTCCCTGGGAGGCCGGCGGCAAGAAGGGTGTCAGCATCGATATCGACGCCGACACTGTCGGTCACGACTTGCGGTGGGGAACCACGACCTACACCAAGCAGGCAACCGCGCAGGGGACCGCATCCGCCGCTCCGGTGAGCCACGATGACGGTGCGGACTCGTGGGCTGCACCGGGACTCGACGGCGCCGCCGCTGCCTCAGCGGTCGGCAGCGAGACACCGTTCTAGGCTCCCAGGGAGCTGAGGGGAGTGGGGCTCTAGACTCCTCAGCGTGTGTGCCGCTGGAATTACCGCTCCGCCCCCTGTCAGGGGACGCTCTCGCTTGGGCGGATTCGCCTCCATAGTCAGCGCGGCACTGGTGGTCGGGATGCTCGCGGGGTGTACCGCGACTCCGGAACCATCGCCGACGCCGACTGTCACTGCCATACCCACCCCGACTGAAACAGCGTCCGCGGCACCGGCTCAGGTCAGTGAGGCGACGACCGCCGACGAGGCGCTGCCGTTCTTCGCCGACGTCGTCGCAACCGTATGGGCAACCGACCAGCGTTTTCAGGGGCGCGCCTATATCGATGGCCTCACCCAGGCGGGTTTCGACAAGTCGGCAATGGAAGTCACGTACGACGAGTCGACCGTCGGCAACCCGGCTGAGAGCATCCAATTCTCGGTTCGGTGGGGCGAAGAGTGCCTTGTCGGCCAGGTCGGCCCTTCGACGGGAGACCCCGTGGTAGCCGTCATGCCGGGTCTTCAGACCGGCCGTTGCCTCATCGGGGACACCCGACCCATCGATTGGTGAGGCGCGGGCGACGCTCGGGCGGCCCGTAGACTGGTCGGGCTATGGCTGAGTACATCTATCAGATGGTCCGCGCCCGCAAAGCTGTGGGCGAGAAGCTGATCCTCGACGACGTGACGATGGCGTTCCTCCCGGGAGCGAAGATCGGAATGGTCGGCCCCAACGGTGCCGGAAAGTCGACGATCCTGAAGATCATGGCGGGTCTTGACGCCCCGTCCAACGGTGAGGCGACCCTCAGCCCGGGGTTCAGTGTCGGCATCCTGATGCAGGAGCCGGAACTCGACGAATCCAAGACCGTTCTCGAGAACATCCAGGACGGGATCGCGGTCAAGGCCAAGCTGGATCGGTTCAACGAGATCTCGGGCCTGATGAGTGACCCCGATGCCGACTTCGACAGCCTGCTGGCTGAGATGGGGACGCTGCAAGAAGAGATCGATGCGGCAGACGCATGGGACCTCGACTCGCAGCTGGATCAGGCGATGAACGCGTTGCGCACCCCGCCGGGCGATGCGCAGGTCGCGCACCTGTCGGGAGGCGAGAAGCGCCGCGTCGCGCTCACCAAGCTCTTGCTGCAAAAGCCCGACCTGCTGCTGTTGGACGAGCCGACGAACCACCTCGACGCCGAAAGCGTGCTCTGGCTCGAGCAGCACCTCCAGAAGTATGCAGGCGCGGTGATCGCAATCACTCACGACCGGTATTTCCTCGACAACGTCGCCGAATGGATCGCGGAAGTCGATCGCGGCCGGCTCATCGGGTACGAGGGCAACTACTCGACGTATCTGGAGAAGAAGGCCGAGCGCCTCGACATCCAGGGCAAGAAGGACGCCAAGCTTGCCAAGCGCCTCAAGGACGAACTCGAGTGGGTCCGCTCCAACACCAAGGGGCGCCAGGCGAAGTCGAAGGCACGTCTGGCCCGCTACGAGGAGATGGCAGCCGAGGCCGAGCGCACCCGCAAGCTCGACTTCGAAGAGATCCAGATTCCGCCGGGTCCCCGCCTGGGAAGCGTCGTCATCGAGGCCAAGAAGCTGAAGAAGGGGTTCGACGGCCGATCCCTCATCGATGGACTGAGCTTCAGTCTTCCGCCCAACGGCATCGTCGGTGTCATCGGACCCAACGGTGTCGGCAAGACCACGCTCTTCAAGACCATCGTCGGTCTCGAACCGCTTGACGGCGGTGACCTGAAGATCGGCGAGACCGTCAAGATCAGCTATGTGGACCAGTCGCGCTCCAACATCGACCCCACCAAGACGCTGTGGGAGGTCGTGTCGGACGGGCTCGACATCATCACGGTGGGCAAGACTGAGATCCCGTCCCGCGCCTACGTGTCGAAGTTCGGCTTCAAGGGGCCCGACCAGCAGAAGAAGGCCGGCGTGCTCTCCGGTGGTGAGCGCAACCGCCTCAACCTGGCGCTCACCCTCAAGGAGGGTGGCAACCTACTGCTGCTCGATGAGCCGACGAACGACCTTGATGTCGAGACCCTTCAGTCTCTTGAGAACGCTCTGCTCGAGTTCCCGGGCTGCGCTGTGGTCATCACCCACGACCGGTGGTTCCTGGACCGGATCGCGACCCACATCCTGGCGTACGAAGGCACCGACGAGAACCCGGATGCGTGGTACTGGTTCGAGGGCAACTTCGAGGCCTACGAGAAGAACAAGCTTGAGCGCCTGGGGCCGGATGCGCTCAACCGCGCGAGTTCCACGTACCGCAAGCTCACACGCGACTGACCCGGCAATGAGCGAGACCGAAGCAAGTGTGCCCGGCGGGGCTCGGCTGCACCTACCGATCCACCTGCGGTGGGGCGACCTCGACGCATTCAATCACGTCAACAACACCTCGATGCTCAAGCTCCTCGAAGAGGCGCGGGTTCGCGCGTTCTGGCGGCCCGGCGCCGGCGAGAGTGCACCGCCAACGGCCGTCATGGACTCGAGTCTGCACGCCGGCGTCCTGACGCTCATTGCTCGCCAGGAGATCGAGTACCTGCTCCCTGTTCCCTACCAGCGGCATCCGTTGGACGTCCAGCTCTGGTTCGGCAGGCTCGGCGGTTCCAGCATCGACGTGTGCTACGAGGTCTGCAGCCCCCTGGAGACCGCCGGCGCGGACGGCCAGCAGATCTACGCGCGTGCAACGACGGTTGTTGTGAAGGTGGATGCCGAAACCGGCAGGCCCGTCCGTCTGAGCGAGGTCGAACAGGAAGCCTGGGCACCCTACGTCGGTGAACCATTGCGATACGGACACCGCCGCTGAGCGGGCTCAGACCAGACGCTAAGCAGGTCAGTCGCGGTCGTGCGGCAGGCGGATCGTGATCTCCTGCGCGACGCTCGCCACCAGTATTCCTTCCGAGGAATAGATTCTGCCGGTAGCGAGACCCCGGCCTCCACGGGCACTGGGTGATTCCTGAACGTAGAGCAACCACTCGTCGACCCGCGCGAACCGGTGCCACCACATGGCGTGGTCGAGGCTCGCAACCTTGAGTCCCGGGGTTGACCAGGCGACGCCGTGAGCGCGCAGCACCGACTCCTGGATCGTCATGTCGCTCAGGTAAGCGAGCGCGGCGCGATGCAGGTCGGGGTCGTCGGGCAGCGATCGGCGCGTACGAAGCCACACCGCCTGGTGAGGGACGTGCTCGCCTTCCACGTGAAGATAGATGGGGCCGGGAACATGGCGCACATCGAGCGGCCGGTCGGTGAACATGCGCTTGCTCATGGGATGCAGACCGACCAGGTGATCCTCGAGGTCGGGGAGCTCGTCCGCGTGAGGGATGCCGCTCGGCATCGGCTCCGCGTGTTCCACGCCAGGGCCCTCATCCTGGAATGAGGCGATCATCGAGAAGATCGGCACGCCATCCTGGTACGCCTGCGTTCGGCGGGTCGAGAATGATCGCCCGTCGTGGATCCGATCCACCGCGAAAGTGATTCCCGCAGAGGAGTCTCCCGGTCGCAGGAAGTACCCGTGCATCGAGTGGACGGTTCGTCCGGGCGGCAGCGTGTGCGATGCCGCCACGATGGACTGGGACAGCACCTGGCCGCCGTACACACGTCCGAGCGGCATCGACTGGGAGACGCCGGTGAAGATGTCCTCCGTCGTCCGGGCACCGCTGAAGGAAAGCGTGAGAACGGCAAGGAGCGAAGCTACCGGATCGGCTTCGACGACCTCCCTGGGGGTGTTCGTGGCGCCGTCGGTCATCGGTTCTCCCGTAGCTTGCTGGTATCGCCGCGGCCGCGGCAGCTGTTCCGCTTGGTAGTTTAGGTCGGATGTCGACGCCCCTGAATCTCGCCGATCCCGAGACCGCCGTGGACGCGCAGACCTTTGCCTCTCGCGCAGCGCGCGTCGGAGACGGCGCCGTGCGGTTACGGGCAAGCGGCGGCATCCTCGTCATGTCCTGCGCACCCATTGCGCCACGCGGCATCCTGGATACCGCGCCGACCATTCTGGGTGTTCGCGCTCTCGCCGCCGACCCGGAACTCGTATGCGACCTGGTCGTCGACGGCGCTTCTCTGCGGGCGCACGGCGTCACACTCGAATTGCCCGACGCGGGCGTGCGCGCGGCCTGGGCCGGTATCTCCCCGCCGGTGTCGGGCTGGACGGTGACCGGTGAGATCGCCTCGACCGACCTGGCCGCGGCTGCCCACCGCGGCATGGAGGAGGTCGCGACGTCGGTCCCCACGAATGCGGGTGAGGATGTGGTGCGTCAGATCCGTGCAGCGGTGTGGGGAGCGCCGGATGCAGGCCTCGGCGGACTACCGCGCGGCGTCGGATTCGTCGCCCAGGTGCTTGGCTTTCTCGGGCCAGACGTCGAGAGTGTGTCGATGCGCGAAACCGGTGCATGGGTGCGGTTGTCTCTTCGCCGCGGGCACGTTCTGGTGCGCAGATCCGGGATGAACCCGCGCGGGCCGCAGGCCGGGGGCCTCCTCGGCTGAGGGCCGGCCGAAGCATATGCTTGACCGCGAATTCGCCGTGCCCCTACGGTGACGGAATGGCGACTGCACCGATTACCTTCACGGCACCCGAGGGCAAGGGGTTGGCAGCCGGCACGCTGGGCTTGTGGGGATCGACCGTCGTCGGGTTGGCATCGACGGCGCCGGTGTACTCGCTGGTTGCAACGCTCGGGTTCATCGTCATCGCGGTGGGTGCGCAGGCGCCGATAATCTTCGTCCTGGCGTTCGTGCCGATGCTCTTCATCGCCTACGCGTACCGGGAACTCAACCGTGAGATTCCCGACTGCGGGACCACGTTCACCTGGGGAACGAAAGCCTTCGGTCCGTGGGTGGGATGGATGGGCGGCTGGGGAGTCGCCGTGGCCGGCATGGTCGTGCTGGCAAACCTCGCGCAGATCAGCGGGATCTATCTCTGGGCGCTTGTCGACGGCATCGTCGGAAGCCCCCAGGACGCTCTCCTTGCCGACAATGCGCTGCTGGTCACCGCGACGGGCGTCGTCTTCATCGTCGCGATGACGTGGGTCAGCTGGCGCGGTGTCGAGATCGGCGAGAGGGTTCAGAACATCCTGCTCGGCCTGCAGTATCTCGCACTCGCGATCTTCATCGTCGCGGCCCTCTGGCACTTCTTCTCAGGCAGCGCACCCGATCCGACTCCGTTCGAGTGGTCCTGGCTGAGCCCGTTCGCGATCGGCGACTGGAGCGGCTTCGTGCAGGCAATCCTGCTCGCCCTGTTCATCTACTGGGGCTGGGACACGACGCTGGCGCTCAATGAAGAGACGAAGGATCCCCGGCGAATCCCCGGACGCGCCGCACTGCTCACGACAGTCATCCTGCTGTTCACCTACGTTGCGGTGACGATCGCGGCGATGATGTATGCCGGGCTCGGCGATGGACCGACGGGCCTTGGCAACGAAGCCAACGCCGACGACTTCTTCATCGCCATCAAAGACGGCCTTCTCGGTCCGCTCGGGTGGGTGCTGGTCGTCGCGGTCATGGTGTCTGCGATCTCGTCGACGCAGACGACGATCCTCCCGACAGCGCGCGGCACCCTCGCAATGGCCGCCTACCGCGCTCTCCCCAGGAGGTTTGCGACGGTGCATCCGCGCTTCAAGACGCCATCGTTCTCGACCCTCGTCATGGGGATCGTCGCGGTCGTGTACTACGTCGGGATGACGCTGATCAGCGACAGCATCCTGCAGGACTCGATCCTCTCGCTCGGGCTCGCTATCGCGTTCTACTACGGAATCACGGGCTATGCGTGCGTCTGGTACTTCCGTCGCGAGCTGTTCACCTCACGGCGGAACTTCTTCTACAAGTTCCTGTTCCCGTTGCTCGGTGCGCTGATGCTGACCTACGCATTCGTCCAGTCGGCCATCGACATGTACAACGTCGACTACGGCTATACGGTGCTCTTCGGTGTCGGCGGCACGTTCGTTCTCGGCGTCGGCGCACTCGCTTTCGGCGTGTTGCTGATGTTCCTGTGGTTCCTCTTCCCGCGCGCGAAGTCGTTCTTCCGCGGCGAGAGCCTCAACCGCGACACGCCGGTCATGGTCCGCGACGAACCGTCAGCATACGGTCGCTCGGTTGACGGCGGACTGACCTGACGCTGGACGCAGCAATCGGTCACACGGTCGCAGCCGCGCCTCGCCCGGCTGCCCGACCGGAGAACAGGCATCCTCCGACGAAGGTCCCTTCGAGCGCGCGATAACCGTGCACGCCTCCGCCGCCGAACCCGCTGGCCTCGCCTGCGGCGAACAAGCCCGCGATCGGCTCGCCGCTGGGTCCGAGAACCCGCCCGGAGAGGTCGGTCTCGATGCCGCCGAGCGACTTGCGCGTCAACACGTGCAGCTTGACAGCGATCAGAGGTCCTGCAGCGGGGTCGGTGATGCGATGCGGGGCAGCCGTGCGGACGAGCCTGTCACCGCGGTAGGCGCGAGCCGAGCGCAGCATCGCGACCTGGGCGTCTTTGGTGAAGTCGTTGTCCATCTCGCGGTCTCGCGCCTCGACCTCGAAACGCACCCGGTCGGCATCCAGGGCTTCGCCGCCAGGCAGGGCCCGCATGCCCTCGATGAGGCTGTCGAGGTCGTCGCGGATGACGAAGTCGGCGCCATGGTCGAGGAAGGCTTGGACGGGACCGGCAGCGCCCTTTCCGAGCCGCGATCGCAGGAGCAGTCGCACATCCTTGCCGGTGAGGTCGGGGTTTTGTTCGCTGCCCGAGAGCGTGAACTCCTTCTCGACGATCCGCTGTGAGAGCACGAACCAGGAATGGTCGTGGCCGGTGGCTCGAAGGTGCGCGAGGGTGCCGAGCGTGTCGAACCCGGGGAACAGCGGAACGGGGAGGCGCGCGCCGGTTGCATCGAGCCAGATCGAGGACGGGCCCGGCAGGATCCGGATGCCGTGCAGCGGCCAGATCGGGTCCCAGTTCTGGATGCCCTCGACGTAATGCCACATGCGGTCGCGGTTGATGAGGTTCGCCCCCGCGGTCTCCGTGACTTCGAGCATTGATCCGTCGACGTACGCGGGTACGCCTGCCACCATGTCGGCGGGAGCTGCTCCCAGTCTCTCGGGCCACCACTGGCGCACGAGGTCGTGGTTGCCGCCGATTCCTCCGGATGCGACGACCGTTGCGCCAGCCTCGATCTCGAAGGTGCCGACGACGTCCCGCGACGTTGCCACACCACGGGCGGCGCTGGAGGGCGCCAGCACGTCGCCGGCAGCTCCTGTCACGGCGCCGTTTCGCAGCGTGAGGGAGGTCACGCGGTGGCGGGGGAGCACCGTGAGTGTTCCGGCACGCTCGGCATCCTCGAGTGCAGCCTGGAAGGGTGCGACAAGACCCGGGCCGGTTCCCCACGTGATGTGAAAGCGGGGCACGGAATTGCCGGGACCGCCGGCGGTGTAGCCGCCGCGCTCTGCCCAGCCGACGACCGGGAAGAATCCCACGCCGCGTTCGCGCAGCCAGCTGCGCTTCTCACCTGCGGCGAACTCGAGGTAGGCCTCGGCCCAGCGGCGTGGCCAGGCGTCCTCTGCCCGATCAAAACCCGCTGTGCCGAACCAGTCCTCTCGTGCCAGTTCGATGCTGTCCCGAATGCCCATCCGCCGCTGCTCGGGCGAGTCGACGAAGAACAGCCCACCGAAAGACCACCACGCCTGCCCACCGACGTTGGTGCGTGGCTCCTGGTCGATGATCGTGACACGCTTGCCCGCCGCGACTGCCTCTGCGGCGGCGACGAGTCCAGCCAGCCCCCAGCCGATCACGAGGACGTCGGTTCGGTGAACGGATGCTTCGGTCATGCGACTCCCTTGTCGTGGAATACCGTCGTCGTGTGTGTCAGTTCTCGGAGGTCAGCGGGATGTCTGCGCGACCGCCAGCCCCGGGCCCGATCTCGGTTCGTTCGAACGTGTTCACCATGGCATGCGCGGCACGACTCAGGTAGTCCCAGAGGGTTTCTTCGTGCAGGGGCGACAATCCGACCTCGTCGACGGCGGCGCGCATGTGTGCGAGCCATCGGTCGCGTGCGTCAGGATTCACCGGAAAGGGTGCGTGCCGCATCCGAAGGCGGGGATGACCCCGCTGCTGGCTGTAGGTCGTCGGTCCGCCCCAATACTGTTCGAGGAACATCAAGAGGCGCTCCTTCGCCGGCCCGAGGTCCTCTTCGGGGTACATGGGCCGCAGCACCGGGTCACCGGCGACCCCGCGGTAGAAGCCATCGACGATGCGCACGAACGTCTCATGTCCGCCGACTGCCTCATAGAACGACTGCTGCTCGGGCGTGCTCACTGCTCTGCTTCCCCGGATGCCTCGGAGTCGGCATCCGTTTTCTTACTCGTTCGCTTGGCTCGCCACACGGGCCGATCCGGAACCCCGGGCTGCGCGATGGGGGTGGGTTTGGTCCGGGGCGGGTTGGCGCCACGCACCCTGCCGGCCGTCTCGAGACCGGACAGCATGATGGAGTTCATCTGCGGCAGGGTGAGTCCGAGCCCATCGATCGCGCGCTTGAGTCTCATGCGCAGTTCGCGCGCGACGTCGTCCTTCGCCCCTGCCCGTGTCTTGATCACGATCCGGATGACCAACGCGTCGCCCGAGACCGACTCCAGCCCCCACACTTCGGGATCCTCGATGATGCGGCTGCGCCACTTCGGCTCCTGTGCGAGAGCGCGCGCGGCATCCAGCATCGCTTGTTCGACCTCGTCGACATCGGCATTCACCGGTACGGCGAGGTCGATGATTGCGCGCGACCATCCCTGTGACATGTTGCCGATGCGGGTGATTTCGCCATTGCGCACGAACCACAGCGTGCCGTTGACGTCGCGAACCTGGGTGATGCGGACACTCACGTATTCGACGACGCCGGTGGCAAGCCCCAGGTCAGCGACGTCACCGATGCCGATCTGGTCTTCGGCGACGATGAAGATCCCGTTGAGCACGTCTTTGACGATGTTCTGTGCGCCGAAACCGAGGCCGGCCCCGATGGCCGCGCTCAGCAACGTGAACGAGCCCATCACCTGAGGTCCCGCGAGGATCAGGATGATCAGCAGAATCGCGACGATCACGACGGTGACGTTCACGATGTTCTGCAGGATCGACCCGAGGGTGCGGGTCCGCTGCACGACGCGAACGGATGCCAACGGCGACCGTTCGAGCGCCTGCGTGTCGTCGACGCGAGCGCGGGATTTGGCGCCTTCGACCACCCGACGAACGACCCGACGGATGATCAGTCGCAGCACCCAGACGACCACCACGGCGCTCACGAGGACGATCGCGACCTGCAGGAGCGTGCCGCCGATCTCGCCGAGTATGGCGAGGAAGCTCTCCCACGGGGTCGCGGGTGCCGGGGCGGTCTCGAACTGGCGCATCACGAGAATCCTAGGACTCTCGTCTCAGCGTTGTCGCCGGGTTCGGACCGCCCCGGTTCATCGCTCACGCGTCGCGGCTGCGCAGCAGCACCCACCCGCCGATCAACGGGAGGATCGCCCAGCCGATGAGCGTGAGAAGGGGTGCGACGACGTCGGTGGCTCCAACGGCCGTGAGCGTCGAAGCTGCGGTCATCGGCAGGTAGGCGCCGAGATCCACGAGCCACTGCCAGCTCTCGCCAGCGAGCGAGAACAACTGGAAGACGATGGGAAGAACGAACAGGATGCCGACGGTGATCGCGATGGCGCCGGCGCCGTTTCGCACGATGAACCCGACGCCGAGTCCCAACAGTGTGAACGAGACCATCGAGAGCACCCCGTAGGAGAGCGGAATGATCGAGTCCGCTGGCGTTCCCCAGTCGATGCCCGTGGCCAGCAATGGCGCGGTGGCTGCGATCGCCACGGCGTAGGTGACGGCTGTGGCCAGGGCCATGATCACTCCGATGACCACGGCCTTGGCGATCAGCACGGCTCCGCGGCGGGGCTCCGCGGTAAGCGTCGAACGGATCATGCCGGTCGAGTATTCGCCGGTGATCACGATCGCACCGAGGATGCCGGCTACGAGCATCGTGAACTGTGTCGGCGACAGGATCGCCGAGATGGGAGGCAGTGGGTTCGGAAAGTCCCGGGAGCTCGCTGCAATGAGGCACGAGATCGCCAGGGAGAGAACGAGAGCGATCCCGAGCGACCACCACGTGGAGCGCAGGGTTGTCACTTTGATCGCCTCGCTGCGCAGCAAGTTCGCACCGTTGAGGCGGTGCGTGCCGGCGTGTTCGACCGTTCGAGTGGGGGTGGCAGTGGCGGTGGTCATGCGATCTCCTTCGTCCGGTACTCGACGGCCTCGCCGGTGAGAGCAAGGTAGGCATCCTCGAGAGAACCGGCATGGGGCGTGAGTTCGTGCAGCGGGATGCCGCGAGCCGCGGCAAGATCGCCGATGCGTGCAGCTGTCAGCCCCGTGATCGTCGCAAGCTCCGGTTCGTTCGAGGTCACGGTGACCTCCGATCCTTCTATTTCGCTGATGAGCTCGGTCAGCCGAGGCGATCGCACTGTCACGGCTGTGCTCGTCCATTCCTGAACGAGGTCGGGCAGATCACCCTCGGCGAGAACCTTGCCGCGTCCGAGCACGACGATGCGGTCTGCTGTCTGTGCCATCTCGCTCATGAGATGACTCGACAAAAGCACCGTACGTCCCTCACCCGCGACATAACGCACGAACTGCCGTACCCACCGCACGCCCTCGGGATCCAGACCGTTCACCGGCTCGTCCAAGATCAACGTGTGCGGGTCACCGAGCAGTGCGGTTGCGATCCCCAGACGTTGTCCCATACCGAGCGAGAAGGTGCCGGCGCGGCGACCGGCCACAGAGGCGATACCGGTCAGTTCGATGACTTCGTCGACCCTGGCCCGACCGAAACCGTGGGTTGCAGCGATCGCGCGCAGGTGGTTACGGGCGGACCGCCCCGTGTGAACAGCTTTCGCGTCGAGGAGAACGCCCACTTCCGTCAGAGGCGCCCGCATCGACTGGTACCGCGCGCCGTTCACGGTCACGCGACCAGCGGTCGGACGGTCAAGGCCCACGATCATCCGCATCGTGGTGGATTTGCCCGCCCCGTTCGGGCCGAGGAACCCGGTGACCTTCCCCGGCGGCACGGTGAAGGAGACATTGTCTACGGCGAGTTTGTCTCCGTAGCGTTTCGTGAGCTGCTCTGCAACGATCATGCCTCCACGCTACGGAGGTCACCGCCGAGAAACATCCATCGCAAGGCGGACACGAGCGCGGGGGAAGTACTACCGAAGTGGTGCTTCCCCCGCGTTGATACGTCAGAGCGCGTCGCGCTCCTGGACCGCAAGGGCGCGTTCCACGCCGGCGAGGTTTTCTGCCACAAGCCGGCGCAGCGCCGCTGGCGCTTCCCCGTTGGCGGAGAGCCACGCGCGTGTCGCGTCGCGGAGCTTCGCGTTTGCCAGCGGCGCGGGGTACAGGCCCAGCACGAGGTACTCGGCGATCTTGTACGTGCGCGACTCCCAGACGGGAAGCAACATCGCGAAGTACTGGTCCACGAACTCGTCGAGCAGCAGCACACCGGCGGGGTGCGTGAAGCCGAGACCTGCGGCGCGTACGAGCGTGTTGGGCAGGCGATCCGAGTCGACAAGCGATGACCACGCCGCGTTCTTCGCCTCCGGCGTCGGCAGCGCAGCCTTGGCCTGCGCGGCGAACTCAGCGCCCTTGGCGGTGTTGTCGCTAGCCAGCGCCTCGTCGATGACGCCCTCGGTGATCACTCCGCCCGCGGCGAGCGACACGAGCAGCTGCCACGACAGATCAGTGTCGATCGTGAGCCCATCGAGGGTGATCTCTCCGGCGCGCAGGGCGCGCACCGTCTCCCAGTGCTCGGGGGTTGCAGCCGCGCTCGCGAACGCGGTGACGAACTGCAACTGGCTGTCGCTGCCGGCATCCGCTGCCTGCGCGAGCGCCCACAGCCCATCTGCGACCTTGTGACGCGACGCGTCGCGCTTGTCGGGGGTCACGTACGAGTTGGCCGCCAGCTGCAGCTGCGCGAGAGTCGTTCGCACCGTGGTCGATTCGGTCTCGGAGGCGATGTTGCCGAGGACCAGGTCGATGTAGTCGGACGCCGAGGCTTCGGCATCCCGCGTCTGATCCCACGCGGCACCCCACACCAGTGACCGGGCAAGCGGGTCGGAGATCTTCGAGAGATGGTCGATCGCCGTCTGCAGCGACCGCTCGTCGAGGCGGATCTTCGCGTACGCGAGGTCGTGGTCGTTCAGGAGAACCAGGTCGGGGCGGGTCAGGCCGACGAGCTCGGGAACATCGGTGAGGTCTCCGTCGACATCCAGCTCCGTGAAGTGGGTGCGGACGAGTTCACCGTTCTGCAGGTCGTAGAAGCCGACGCCGAGGCGGTGGGGCCGGATCGTCGGGTAGTCCGACGGGGCCGTCTGGACGATCTTGAACGCCGAGATCGTGCCGTCTGCACCCTCGACGATGGCGGGGGAGAGGGTGTTGACGCCGGCGGTCTCGAGCCACTTCTTCGACCACTCGGTCAGCTCGCGTCCACTGGTCGTCTCGAGCTCGGTCAGCAGGTCGCGAAGCTCCGTGTTGCCGTACTCGTGCTTGCGGAAGTACGCCCCGACACCGGCGAAGAACTCGTCGATGCCGACCCAGGCTGCCAGCTGCTTGAGCACCGACCCGCCCTTCGCGTAGGTGATGCCGTCGAAGTTCACCTGAACGTCTTCGAGGTCGCGGATCTCGGCGACGACGGGGTGGGTGGAGGGGAGCTGGTCCTGGCGGTAGGCCCAGGTCTTCTCCATCGCATTGAACGTCGTCCAGGCCTCGGTCCACTCGGTGGCCTCGGCCGTCGCAATCGTCGAAGCCCACTCGGCGAACGACTCGTTGAGCCAGAGATCGTTCCACCACTTCATGGTGACGAGGTCACCGAACCACATGTGGGCAAGCTCGTGGAGGATCGTGACGACGCGGCGCTCCTTGACGGCATCCGTCACCTTGCTGCGGAAGACGTACACCTCGGTGAAGGTGACTGCTCCCGCATTCTCCATGGCTCCGGCGTTGAACTCCGGGACGAACAATTGGTCATACTTCGCGAACGGGTACGGGTAGTCGAACTTGTCCTCGTAGTAGGCGAAGCCCTGGCGGGTCTTCTCGAAGATGTAGTCGGCGTCGAGGTACTGCCACAGGCTCTTGCGCGCGAAGATGCCAAGCGGGATGACGCGACCCGAGGCGCTGGTCAACTCGGAGAACGTCGACTCATAGGGGCCGGCGATCAGTGCCGTGATGTAGGACGAGATCCGCGGCGTCGGCTCGAACTCCCACGTTGCGACGCCCTCGCCGCTGGGTACGGGCTCGGGGGTCGGGGAGTTGGAGATCACCTTCCACGACGCGGGAGCGGTCACGGTGAACTGGAACGTCGCCTTCAGGTCGGGCTGCTCGAACACGGCGAAGACGCGACGCGAGTCGGGCACCTCGAACTGGGTGTAGAGGTAGACCTCGCCGTCGACGGGGTCGACGAACCGGTGCAGGCCTTCGCCGGTGTTCGTGTATTCGCAGTCGGCGACGACGACGAGTTCGTTCTCGAGCGCGAGTTCGTCGAGCGCAATCCGGGAGTCGGTGAACGCCGAGGCCGGGATGCTGCGTCCATTGAGCGTGACGGAGTGGACGCGTCGGGCGATCAGGTCGATGAAGGTCGACGCGCCCTCGGTGGCGGTGAAGCGCACGGTGGAGGTCGACCGGAACACCTCCGGGCCGGTGGTCAGATCCAGCTCGACCTCATAAGACTGCGTGTCGAGGACGCCGCGACGCTCCTGCGCTTCGATGCGGGTGAGGTTTTCTCCAGGCACTTTCGGATGCTCCCAAGTGTGTGAGGGGTTCATGGATGCCGCGAAACGGCCTCGCGCATTGTGGGCGCGACAACCCCCAAGCCTACGCCGCGACCTCCTCGCAGCCGCGCGACCAGCGCAGGAGGCGGTATAGCGTTGAGCCGACGTTTACCTGACGAGTGAGTGCACACGGAATCAGGGAGACCTCGATGGCGCGGACCAATGACGGTGCGGGGACGAACGGACCTGTCAAGCGAGTGCTCCGCGAGGTCAACACCCCAGAGCTCGAGCGCGGCATCCATCCGGCGCTGATCCCCGGCATCGGTGTTGAACAGACGGGGCGCCGATCCTCAACGAATGTGACGGTCTTTCTCACGGCGGGCGTCTTCGTCGCAGCGGTGATCATCTGGGCGATCGTGTCGCCGGCAAGTCTACAGTTCGTCGGCAGCACCGCGCTCGGCTGGGTGACGACGAACTTCGGCTGGCTGTTTTCGACGCTCGCCGTTCTCGTCCTGGGCTTCATGCTCGTGATCGGCTATGGCCGCACAGGCGGGGTGCGCCTCGGTGCTGACGACGAGAAACCCGAGTTCTCGACGATCTCGTGGATTGCCATGCTCTTCTCGGCCGGAATGGGGATCGGACTGCTGTTCTATGGTCCGCTGGAACCGTTGTCATTCTTCGTCGACCCACCGCATGGTTTCACCGTCGAGCCGGGCACGACTGATGCCATGGAGACAGCCCTCGCGCAGACACTGTTCCACTGGGGCCCGCTGGCGTGGGGGTTCTACGCTCTCGTCGGCGCCGCTATCGCCTACGGCGCGTACCGGCGTGGTCGCGCGCCGCTCATCTCCGGGATTTTCGAGCCCCTGTTCGGCCGCCGGGTGGACGGCTGGGCTGGTGGCGTGATCGACATCTTCGCGATCATCGTCACGCTCTTCGGTGCTGATCGTCACCTTGCTGCCGTCGGGCCTGGTGACCTTCTTCAGCGACCTCGGCATCATGATGTCGCGCAACTCCTTTGAAGGTGAGGATGCCGCATCCTTCATGGCGTCCTGGACTACCTACTACTGGGCATGGTGGATCTCGTGGTCGCCCTTCGTGGGGATCTTCATCGCGAAAATCTCGCGCGGCAGGACGCTGCGCGAGTTCGTCACCGTCGTCATCCTCATTCCCTCGGCCGTCTGCTTCGTGTGGTTCACGACCCTCGGCGGAACGGCGATGTGGATGGAGCAAGAGGGAGTCGGGCTCAGCGAGCTCGCCCAACCCGAGGACGTGCTGTTCGGAGTGCTCGGGGAACTGCCACTGGGTGCCCTGACCTCGGTGGTCGCGATCATCTCGATCGTCGTCTACTTCGTCACCTCTGCCGATTCCGCCTCGATCGTCATGGGATCGATGAGTCAGCGCGGGAAGCCGGAGCCATCCTCGTGGGTGACCATCACCTGGGGTGTGCTGCTTGGTGGGGTCGCTGCGGCGCTCTTGGTGGTCGGCGGTGCGACAGCGCTGCAGGGGCTGCAGTCCATCATGATCGTGACCGCCTTGCCATTCGCGCTCGTGATCATCGGAATCATGATCGCGTGGGCGAAGGAACTGCGCACAGACCCGTACGTGCTCCGCCGGAAGTTCGCTCGTGCAGCGATCGCGCAGGGGGTCCGGCAGGGCATCGCCGAACACGGCGATGACTTCGTGTTCGACGCCACCGAGGTCGGCTCGGGCGAGGGTGCGGGAGCGTGGCTTGATTCGACGGATCCCGAGCTCACCGAGTGGTACACGACAGCGACGCAGGAGATCGACGTGGTCGATGCTGACGACGTTGCACGCACCCTCGAGCCGGGCCGCATCCAGCCGAAGGGGCCTGACCGTCCCGACCACGAGGCATCCGGCGACGCGTCCCTCGTGACACGCGAGCGGCGGCCGAAACCCGCTGAGGACGACACCCCGCAGACGTGACGTCAGTCGCTTCTAGGATGGGAACCATGCGCATCCACATCGCCACCGACCACGCCGGTATGGAGTTCTCCACGCAGCTCCAGCACCACCTCGCCGAGCAGGGTCACGAGGTCATCGACCACGGCCCTATCGAGTACGACGCCGTCGATGACTACCCGTCGTTCTGCATCCGTGCCGCCCTCGGCGTCGTCGCCGATCAGAGTGCGGGCATCGAGGCTCTCGGCATCGTGTTCGGTGGCTCAGGCAACGGTGAGCAGATCGCTGCGAACAAGGTGCGCGGCATCCGCGCAGCCCTCGTCTGGAGCATTGCGACTGCCGAGCTCGCCCGGCAGCACAACGATGCGAACGTCATCGCGATCGGAGCGCGCCAGCACTCCTTCAGCGAGGTCGTGACCTTCATCGACCGGTTCATAGAGACGCCCTTCTCGAACGAGGAACGTCACGTGCGTCGCATCGGCCAGATCGCCGCGTACGAGGCTGACGGGTCGCTCCTGCCCGACCCGCGGGATGTCGCGAACACCGCCGCGACCGACTCGTTCGACCCGGAAGCTGGTTGATGCCCGAGGGTCATTCCGTTCACCGGATCGCTCGGCAGTTCGCTCGCAACTTCGTCGGTCGCGCTGTGCAGGCATCCAGCCCGCAGGGTCGCTTTGCCGACGGGGCCGCAGCGCTCGCAGGCCGGGAAATGCTCGAGGCGCGTGCGGTCGGCAAGCAGATGTTCCTGCGCTTCGATGGTGACCTGTGGCTGCGTGTGCACCTCGGCATGTACGGTGCGTGGGACTTCGCCGGCGTGATCGACGCCGATCCCACCATCGCCTCCGCGAACGGGCGGATGGGACAGACCAACCAGCGCGGCACGGTGATCGACGAGCCGATCATGGATGCCGCGGGCGAGAACTCGCTCACCTCGATCGGCGCGCCCCGGCGCGCGCGCGGTCACGTGCGGATGTCGGAGCAGACGACCGGGCTGCCCGATGAGGAGGGTCAGTGGCCGCCCCCAGTGGTCGGCCAAGTTCGTCTGAGGCTGCTCACCGACGAGACCTGCGCCGATCTGCGGGGACCCACAGCCTGCGAGCTGCAGACGCCGGACGAGGTCGCCGCATCGCTCGCCAAGCTCGGACCGGATCCGCTCGTGGACGACCTCGCCGAGGGTGAGGAGCTGTTCACCGCGCGCGTGCGACGCGCCCCGACGCCCATCGGGCTGCTGCTGATGGACCAGTCGGTCGTCAGCGGAATCGGAAATGTCTATAGAGCTGAACTCCTGTTCCGGGCTCGGCTGAACCCTCATACCCCGGGGCGCGACGTGCCCGAAGAGACGGTGCGAGCACTCTGGCGCGATTGGACCCGGCTGCTCGCCATCGGCGTTGAGACCGGCCAAATGATGACAATGGATGACCTCGATCCTGACGCCTATCGTCGCGCCATGGCCCACCGCGGCGACCGTCACTGGGTCTACCACCGCGCCGGGTTGCCCTGCCGGGTCTGTGGCACTGCGATCGTGGTCGAAGAGGCCGCGTCGCGGAAGCTGTACTGGTGCCACAGGTGTCAGGCGTGAGCCTGGATCCGACCACCTTAGGCTGAATGCATGCGGCAGAATCCGAGCTTCGCCATGACCGACGTTGGCGAGTTGCGACGGATCGTTGAGCAGAATCCGTGGGCGACCCTGGTCAGTTCGACGGATGACGGTCTCGTCGCCTCCCACTACGCGGTGCTCCTGGATGACACTCGTGACGATCTCACCGTCGTCGGTCACGTCGGCAAGCCCGACGACCTGATCCACGACCTCGGGGCTCGCGAGTTGCTGATCATCGTCCAAGGTCCGCACGGCTACATCTCGCCCGGCTGGTACGGCGACCGGCCGAGCGTGCCGACCTGGAACTTCGTGACAGTGCACCTGCGGGGAGCGCCGGAACTGCTGTCGACCGACGAGAATCTACGGGTGCTCGACCGTCTGGTTGCGCGTTTCGAGACCCCGATGCCCGAGCCTCGGATGCTGTGGGAGCGTCCGAACGATGCTGATTTCGTCGAGCGACTCGAGCGCGGCACCGTCGGCTTTCGCCTCACACCGACGTCGGTGACGGCCAAGCGCAAGCTCAGCCAGAACCGGCCCGTCGAGCTCGTCGACCACATCATCCGTGAGCTCGAGGATGACGGTCCGCATCACAATCCGCCGCTTGCCGCAGAGATGCGCCGCGCGAATGACGCTCGCGCATGAGTGCCGTGGGCGCGACAGTGTCGACCATCGTCGGCGCACGGATCACGGGGCCGGGGAGCGAACTTCTGCCGGTCGAGGGCGCGTATGACGTGTTCATCGAGGGTGGCCGCGTCACGGATCTTGCTCCTACCGGCGCTGTTCGTCCGGTCGGTGAGGTGCTGCAGGCCGGCGGTGCGTGGCTGATCCCGGGCCTGTGGGACCACCACGTGCACACGGTGTCAGCTGCCCTCACTCGACAGCGTGAGCCGCTCGGTGGTGCCGAATCAGCGCACCATGCCGCACACATCATGTCGAGCGCCAGGCTGCTCGGTCGTGGCATCCGGGTCGGCGCTGGCTTTCGGGATGCTTTCTGGCCCGATGAACCGACGCTCGAGATGCTGGATGCGGCCACGGGCACCATTCCTACCTACCTGATCAACGCGGACCTGCACAGCGTGTGGCTGAACTCCGCTGCCTTCGCTCGTGAGCAGATCACGCCCCCGGATGCGTCGGGGATGCTGCGCGAGGAGCCGGCGTTCGAGATCACGCGTCGGCTGGCTGCCGCAAGCCCCGACGACGCCGACGAGGCTGTCGCCGACCTCGCCCGGCATGCTGCGGCGCGCGGCGTTGTCGGAATCATCGATCTCGACATGGCCTGGAATGCGGATTCCTGGTCTCGCCGTGTCGCGGCTGGCTTCGATTCCTTGCGCGTGAAGTTCGGCACCTACCCCTCGCAGCTGAGCCGGCTCATCGAGACGGGGTGGCAGAGCGGCGAGCGCCTCAGCGAGCTGATCACGGTCGGCCCGCTGAAGGTCATCACCGACGGGTCGCTCGGAACCCGGACCGCCGCGTGCTCGCATCCGTATCCGGGTGACCCGCACAATCATGGGGTCCTGACCATCCCGCCCGCCGACCTTGTCGCGCTCATGACGGATGCCACGGCTCACGGCATCTCCTGCGCCATCCATGCGATCGGCGACCTGGCGAACACCCACGCGCTCGACGCCTTCGCGGCAACCGGCGCGACAGGAACGATCGAGCACGCGCAGTTGGTTGCTGCCGTCGACATCCCCCGCTTTGCGCGGTTGGGTGTCGGTGCGAGCGTCCAACCCGAGCATGCCCTCGATGACCGGGATCTCTCCGACACCATCTGGTCTGCCCAGATCGCGCGTCCCTATCCCTTCCGGGAACTGGTGGACGCCGGCGCGAATCTGCTCTTCGGGTCCGACGCCCCAGTGGCGCCGCTCGACCCGTGGGCGGCGATGGCATCGGCGATCTATCGCACCCGCGACGGACGTCCACCGTGGCAGGTCGAGCAGGCCATCGACGCCCGCGTCGCACTGGCCGCGTCGACACACGGGGGATCCGCCGCCCCGGGTCGCATCGAACCGGGGACTGTTGCGGACCTGGTCCTGTGCGCCCAAGACCCGCTGACAGCATCCGAGTCGGATCTTCGCACGATGCCGGTGCGAGCTACCCTGCTCGGTGGCCGCGTGACACACCTCGAGGACTGAATCCCTCGTACTGCGGCTGGCCGGGCCGAGTAGCGCTGATCTACTGTCGGAGCATGACCTCAGATTCCGCATCCGTTCTTTCCGTCGCCGGGCTGAGTCCCGAAGTCGACGAGTCCGCGTTTCTGGCCGCCGGTGCGCGCGTGATCGGTGATGTTCGACTCGGGCCCGAGTCCAGCGTCTGGTACAACGCGGTGCTGCGCGGCGACAGCGCCTCGATCACGGTTGGCGCCGGCTCGAATCTGCAAGACAACGTTTCGGTCCATGTGGATGCCGGCAGCCCGGTGGTCATCGGCGAGAACGTCTCGGTCGGACACAACGCCGTGGTCCACGGCTGCACGGTCGAAGACGGATGCCTCATAGGTATGGGATCCGTGATCCTCTCCGGCGCCGTGATCGGCGCTGGATCGCTCGTCGCCGGGGGAGCGCTCGTTCTCGGCGGCACGATCATCCCACCCGGATCGATGGTCGCCGGCGTCCCCGCGAAGGTGCGGCGTGAACTGACGGACGAGGAGAAGCTCGGCATCCTGCGTAACGCCGAGGTCTACCGTGCCGGTGTCCTCGCGCATCGCGAGGCCCGGGACGCGGGGGAGTAAGACTGCCGTTAGCTGGAGGGGGCGACGGGAATCGTCC
>NZ_DCBW01000064.1:0-638 GCF_002313585.1 Microbacterium sp. UBA1097
CACGAGGTCTGGGCGGGGTGAAGCTGGTGATCTCCGACGCCCACGCCGGACTGAAGAAGGCCGCAGCGACCGTGTTGCAGGGCGCCGCCTGGCAGCGCTGCCGCGTCCACTTCATGCGCAACGTCCTGACCGCCCTCCCGAAGGGCCGGCAGGAGATGGTCGCCAGCGTGATCCGCACGATCTTCGCCCAACCCGACGCCGAGCACATCGATGCCCAGTTCGACGAAGTCGTGCGCATGATCGAGCGCGTCCACCCCAAGACCGCCGTGATGCTCACCGACGCCCGTGACGACATCCTCGCGTTCAAAGCGTTCCCCGCCCGGCATTGGCGACAGATCTGGTCCACGAACCCGCTGGAACGCCTCAATCGGGAGATCAAGCGCCGCACCGACGTCGTTGGCGTGTTCCCGAACAACGCCGCCCTGCTCCGCCTGGCCGGCTCCGTCCTCGTCGAGCAACACGACGAATGGGAAGCCGCCGACCGCCGCTACTTCTCCGAAGCCTCCATGACCGAGCTCACCGCGACCACCCCCACCATCGACGAGGCGGTGATACTCCCCGAGATCACCGCCGCCTAAACTAACGACAGCTGATCATCGCAACGAAGCGAAAGACCACCACTCAAACGGACGCGGCCG
>NZ_DCBW01000064.1:927-1758 GCF_002313585.1 Microbacterium sp. UBA1097
CCACCACTCAAACGGACGCGGCCGATTCCAACGCGATGTGCAGCACCGTGTCCGTACTGACTTTGAGTCGGTAGACCGCTCGCTCAAGCCGCAACCGGCGCAGGTGCGCTTTCGGGTTCTCACCCACGACCGCACGGAAGACGCGGTGAAAGTGATGCGGCGAAAGACCAGCGACCGCCGCGATCTCGGCGAGGGTCACCGGCTCCTCGAGACGCTCCTCCATCCAGTGAAGTGCCCGGCTCACACGTTCCGCATGCCGCTGAGCGGTGAGTGGAAGGACGACTGAGGACACGCTTCGAATCTACGAGCGCCGGTCAGTCGGCGTCTCGACGTTTTTTGCGAATCCCACCGAAGCGACTCGCCCCAATGCCCCGAAAGGTCCATATGGACATCGCGTAGACATCTCCCCTGCGAAATGGACAACTCGGAGCGTGACATCTGTAGGAACCGGCTGACGATGAACTGCTGTCGGTCGTCAGAACTGGTCTGCGAGCGCCCTCCGCTGCGCATCCCAATCGAAGTCCTCCAACGTTTTGCGAGCCGGTAACCCGGCGGCCTTGATCCGCAGCTCTGCGCCCGAAGCGTTGCGCGCCGTGGTCTTCCGCGTGAAGGAGCCTGAGTGGGACACTTCTTCTGAGGGCCACCTGTAGGGATCGCTTTGGGGTCGTCGACCGCGCATGAAGGGAGAACCGTGATGACTGGGGATGAAGTGTTCGACACGATCGCTCACGAGATGACTGCGCTTGACGGTGTGTCACGGAACCACCGCGGCAGTCTCATCGTCTCGGGAAGCAGCAGTGGCGCCGTGCGCGCCATGACCAGCGGCGGGCA
>NZ_DCBW01000064.1:2052-5067 GCF_002313585.1 Microbacterium sp. UBA1097
GCGCGCCATGACCAGCGGCGGGCAGGTGGTGGTGAAGCTTGACCCAATGCGCACGGCGGCTCTCGTTGACGCCGGCGTCGGGACACACTACAAGGGTCAGAAGAACGCGTGGCTCCAGCTTCCGGCCGACCTCGACTTTGATCACGTGCGCGGTCTCATCCTCGAGGCGCTGACTGCATGAGAAACCCTTCTTGATTGATGGTCCTGTCCCCTGGTGTGGTGGAGGATCCGGCCGGGTTGTCTTCGTCGTAGACGTTGGTGAGCCATCGTGGTGATAGTCAGTGAGGGCTCGTCGGATCTGATCGACGCGGGAAGCGACCGTGTGGATCGTTGCCGCTCCGCACGATCTCACCACGGAGCGCACCGCCCGCCGCAACTGGACCCGCCCGACGACGCTCGCCACCTGGCCGGGGAGGTCGACCTGAAGGTTCCCAAATACCCGGGGGCGTGACTCACGCCTCGAGGTTCTCGGTCCCGACGAACGCGTTGTGACGCCAATAGATGTTGTCCCGGAAGTGCGCAAACCCGACGCTTTCGTACGACGCAGCGACCTTCTTTCGGGAGCGCCGAAACTCGATCTCGGACAGGTGCTCCCACGGCACCGGTTGCGCGCGGAGAACGATGAGAGTCTCCCTCCCCGTGCCGGTCACCGTCTCCACCAGCGTCGTGAGCAGACGTGGACCAAGGCGCTGACCCCGGTACGGTGGCTCCACAAAGACGCCCTCGACGATCACGAGCTGCGACACCTGCTCGCCAACCAGCGGATCGCGGGAGTCGAGCCACTCGAAGACGTTCTCATCACCGAGAATCGACTCGGTGATCTCGAATGCTTCGCCGCCTACTTGATCGAACACGTCAACGACGTCACCCACCCGGTCGAGGTCGACGGTGTACGCAGTAGCGCGCGCGATGACACGACGCTCCGGCTCCCCCTCGTCGTCGTCATCGAAGATGTACAACGTCGCGTCAGCGGAGATCTTCGCGACGCCCGACGGCAACTCCGTCCAGTTCACGGAGTCCGGTACTCCGACCAGTGGCCGCGTGACCTTCACAATGCACTCAATATCCGTGAGGTCCACGTCAAGTCGCGCAACAACAGCAGACATACTCACCCCTTCAACAACGGATACGCGGCAACGGCATCGTGCCGACAATACCCGGGCGCTAGGGCGTGTCTCTTAAAGCCTTGAGCCAGATGGTGATGGCGCGTAGGACGACGCCGCCGCGATAGGTCAGGGCGAGTTTGTCGTAGCGGGTGGCCAAGGCGCGCCATTGCTTGAAGATGTTGAATCCGCGCTCGACGACGTTGCGGCGCTTGTAGGCCTCGGTGTCGTAGGTGACCGGGCGACCACCCTTGGCGCCGCGGCGCTTGCGGTTGGCGATCTGATCATCGCGTTCGGGGATGACGGCCTGGATGCCGCGCCGGCGCAACAGCTTGCGGTTGGCCCGGGAAGAGTAAGCCTTGTCACCCAGCGCCCGGTCGGGCCTGGTGCGTGGCCGGCCCCCACCCAGGCGCGGTACCCGCAGGGCGTTCATCACGTGCTCGAACATCGGGGAGTCCCCGCCCTGCCCGGGCCCGAGCAGCATCACCAGCGGCCGCATGTTCCCGTCGCACAGGTGGTGGATCTTCGTCGACAGGCCGCCGCGGGAGCGGCCGATGGCGTGATCAGGCGGCTCGATGCGCAGATTCGTGTAATTCGTCAGGTCCCCCTGTGTCCCGGGGCAGGTTGGTGGCGTGCTGATGGGCGCGGTTGATCGTGGAGTCCACCGAGACTTCCCAGTCGATCAGCCCGGCGGCGTCGGCATGGGCCAGCAGGACGCTGTGGATCTTGTCCCACGTCCCATCACCGCTGAAGCGGCGGTGCCGCTTCCACACCGTCTGCCACGGCCCGAAGCACCCGGGTAAGTCCCGCCACGCGATCCCGGTCCGGTAGCGATAGATGATGCCCTCCACCACGGTGCGATGATCGGCGAACGGCCGACCACGACGCCCCTGCGAGGACGGCATCAACGGAGCAATCAGCTCCCACTGCGCATCAGTCAGCAACTCCGTTCGAGACACACACCGAGCGTTCCAGCGACCAGCCCAAACCTTTGGGAGACACGCCCTAGTCGCTTTCCAGGAGAACTGGCTCTTCGCGCGGATGGCGAGCGACGTCTTGCCGAGTCTTTCCAGGATGATGATCGGGTTCATCGGCGCTGTGGTCATCGGCGTGGTCGTGGGGTTCGTTCTCGGTCAGGCGCACCGCCTCCAGGCGATGTTCGCACCCGTGCTCGAGTTCCTGCGCGCGATCCCTGCGGTCGCGTTGATTCCCCTCGTCATCATCGTGCTGGGCCTCGACGACACCGCGAAGGTGATTCTGATCACCTTCATCTGCCTCTGGCCCGTGCTCCTCAATACCGAAGCTGCAATCAGAGGAATGGACCCCGGACTGCGCGAGACCGCCCGGGTGTACGGCATCCACTGGTTCCGCTACGAGTTGCAGGTCGCACTTCCCGCGGCAGCTCCGCAGATCTTTGCCGGAATGCGCACGAGTCTTTCGCTCGCGCTCATCATGGTCGTCGTGAGCGAGATGATGGCGGGAGGCAACGGGATCGGCGTCTTCGTTCTTCAGTCGCAGAGGTCGTTCGCGATCACGGACATGTGGTCGGGCATCGTGCTCATCGGGATCTTCGGGTACGTGTTCAACCTGCTGCTCATCGTCGTCGAGAACCGGGTGCTCGCGTGGCACCACGGCGCGAACACCGCCGTGGAGTGACACCGCGGTCGAGAGGACGCCCTCACACCTCGATGCCGCCGCACCACACACGCAGAACGCGACGCGCGGCAGCGATGTCGGTGAGCGGATCGCCGTCCACCAGCACGAGGTCGGCTCGCAATCCGGGGGTGATCGCCCCCCGATCGTCGAGTGAGAACGCGTGCGCGGCCGTCGAGGTGGCAGCGCGCAGCGCTTCGGCTGTTGACAGGCCGGCGTCCACGAGCAGAGCGAGTTCGTCGTGCATGCTCTCGCCGTA
>NZ_DCBW01000011.1:0-17387 GCF_002313585.1 Microbacterium sp. UBA1097
ACCGTGAAGCATCACGGCGGGTGGCAGATCACCCACCTGGGTGACGGGTCCCTGGAATGGGTATCCCCACACGGGCGCCGGTACATCGTGAAGCCCGAGCGACACCTCCCCACCTTCTACCCCAACGCAGCCTGAACCTGGCCCGCTGGCCGCAGGTGCGTAATACCGGGGGGGCATGAGCGCGACGGAATCAGCACGCGGCAGCGACGTGACCCGCCAGATCCTGGTGATCGCGGCCTTCGTCTTCATGATCATCGGCGACGCCGTCGGCCTCGGAGCCTTCGGCGGCACGCCGATTCAGGATGCGCAGGGCGGGTCCTTCTCGCCGGACACGTCCTACCTCACGCCGGCTACCGAGGCCTTCGCCATCTGGACGCCGATTTATCTCGGCCTCGCGATCTACGTCGTCTGGCAGGCGCTCCCGTCGCAGCGCGCCCGTGATCGTCAGCGCAGCCTTGGCTGGCTCATCGCCCTCACGATGGTGCTCAACGGGCGTGCAGTTCCTCTCGGTCTGGGCGACCGTGGTCTGCATCATCCTGCTCCTCGCAGCGCTCGTCATCACCTACCTTCGAGCGGTCCGCACCCGGGAGCCGGCCGATGGCTGGCTCGACGGCATCCTGATCGACGTCGTCACCGGCCTGCACCTCGGCTGGGTGGCCCTTGCTACCGTCGCGAACATCGCCGCGGCGCTCACGGCGACCGTCCCCGCCGACTGGGAGAGCGCGGCATCCGTCGTCGGAGTCATCGTGCTCATTGTCATTGTCGTTGCCGCTGTCGCGCTCGGCATATCGGCGTCGGGCGGGTGGCGTATCGCTCCCGTCCTGTCGATCGCGTGGGGGCTCGGATGGCTCGCCGTCGCCCGTCTGCTCGGTGACCTCGTCGACGTCCCGATCGGGATCACGGCGATCATCGTCGCGGTGGTCGTGATCATCGTCCCGGTTGTCGGCAGGCTCATGCGTGAGCGCACACTCGCCGACTGACACGCCGAAACCTCGTCGCCCCGTGCGCGAAACAGCGACCTGGCACACTGAACCACATGACTAGCGGCGTCGGGCGTGTATCGGTTCTGAGCATCGGCGAGGTGCGGCTGCGGCGGCACAACATCGTCGGCAATGGCACCCCCATGCTGTGGTGGACCTTCACGTCGCGGCGATGGACGGATCCGTTGCCGGTCAATGTCGTTCTCATTGAACACGAACAGGGCTGGGTTCTCTGGGACACCGGGCAAGCGCCAGCGTCAGCCGACACGCCGCGCGAGTACTTTCCGGGCGGTTTCGTCGGCGCGGTCTACGCGCGGCAGGTTGATTCGACCCTGACACCCGGCCAGGGACTGGGTGAGCAGCTCGAGCTCGCCGGCGTGCCGATCGAGCGACTTACCCTCGCCGCAGTGTCCCACTTGCACTATGACCACGCAGGAAACGTCGGTGAGCTCGCCGCGGCCGGCATCCCGGTGCTCGTCAGCGAACAGGAGCATGCCGTGCTCACCGGCAAGTCCCCACACATGCACGGCGTCTTGGCCGAGCACTTGCTCGATGCGGCTGTTCAGTGGCGGCCCGTCACGTTCGCGCCGTCCGAGGATGCAGCGCTCGTCGACTTCGCCGGCGCGTACGACATCTTCGGCGACGGCGCACTGACGCTCCTGCCGACCCCGGGTCACACCGCCGGGTCGATGAGCCTGCTCGTCCGCCGCAGCAACGGACGAAACGCGCTCCTGCTCGTGGGCGATGCAACCTACGATCCGAGCCTCATCGAGAAGGCGGTCGTTCCGGACGTGGGCGACAGAAAGCAGCAACGCGAGACACTGCGGCAGTTCGCAGCTTTGCGCGAGCGGCTACCGGGCCTTCAGGTGATCGCCGGTCACGATCCCCGGGCGGCCGAACTCGTCGCCTGACAGCACGCGCACCGTCACCGAAGCATCGCGCGCAGCTCCGACTCCACGGATGCCGGACGCGACGGGTCGATCGTCGTGCCGTGCTCGTAGGCCTCCACGATCCGCGGATCCACGTAGCTGCTGCGAGCGATCGCCGGGGTGTTGCCGAGGACGAACGCGGCGTCTCGCATCGCCGCGGCGACCATGCGCGCCCGCCGCGACGGCGACTCCACCGGTCCCGCTTTCGCAAGGCTCAGCGCCGCAGCCGCGGTGCCGTGCAGGGTCCGGAAGTCCTTGGCGGTGAAGTCGCCGCCCGTGCGTCGGCGGATGTCGGCATTGATTTCCTCGGGGTGCAGCGGGTGCACCTCGCCGTCGCCGTCGCGCCAGGCCAGCAATCGTGCCCGCCCGCCGCGGCGTTTCAGGGCTCGCACCACCGCAGCGAGGTCGGGGTCGGTCAGCTCCGATTCCCATGGCTGACCGCTCTTGCCCGGAAACCGCAGCTCGACGCGCTCACCGTCGTGCACGCTCGCGTGGGCGCACAGCAGCGTGCACAGGCCATAGCTGCCGTGCACGTCCGCGTAGCGTTCTGACCCGACCCGCAGGCTCCCGGTGTCGAGCATCCGGAACGCCGTCGCCAGGACGCGGGAGCGCCCGAGCCCGTCGGATCGCAGATCGAGCGTCACCGTGCGCCGGGCCCCCGGTAGCGTCTCGGCGAGGTCCAGCATCCGTTCGAACTTGACTCGATCCTGACGCTCGCGCCACACCTGGTGATACAGATACTGGCGCCGGCCGGCGTCGTCGACGCCTGTTGCCTGGATGTGCCCGTGGGGATGCGGTGAGATCCAAACGTCGTTCCACGCGGGTGGAATCGCGAGGTCCGAGATCCGCTCGCGGGTGGCCTCGTCGGTGATCGCCGCACCCGATTCGTCGAGGTAGGCGAACCCCCGTCCGCGACGCACGCGCCGCAACCCGGGTTCTGTGGTGCGACTGCGACGGAGGCGGGGCATGCGTTCACGCTACGCCGCCGCGATGGGGGCGAGGGCGGTTCGGTGATTCTGACCGCGGCGCGGATGCTGTCAACCCCCTCAGCGACTCGTGTCGGCATCCGTATCGTCGCCGTCGACCGATCGCCGATCCGGCGACCGGCAGCACGGTGACCATGAAGGAGACCGTCATGACAAGCACGATGACCGCAGACATCGAGGTGGACGCACCGATCCGCGCCGTCTACGACCAGTGGACGCAGTTCGAGGAGTTCCCCGAGTTCATGGGATCAGTGAACTCCATCACCCAGACCACCGACGACCTCACACACTGGTCGGTCAGCATCGGCGGTGTCGAGCGCGAGTTCGACGCCGAGATCGTCGACCAGGTTCCCGACGACCACATCGAGTGGGCGAGCACGGGGGAGCGGGTTCACACCGGACGCGTCGCGTTCACACCTGTGAGCGATGACTGCACCCGCGTTGAATTGCGCATGGAGTGGGAGCCCGAGACCTTCATCGAGAAGGCGGGCGCCGGACTCAACCTCGATGAGGCAGCAGCACGCATGGACCTGGAGCGCTTCAAGTCGTTCATCGAAGACCGCGGCCGCGAGACCGGCGGCTGGCGCGGCGAAGTCCACAACTGACGACACCACCGAAGCTCCCCGCACGCCCAGTAGGGTGCGGGGAGCTTCGGTGTTTCACTCAGCGACCCCGACGAACCGCCGCACGGCGCGCGTTCACGATCCCGTACGCCAGCGTGCCGATGATCGCGAGCAGGAACACCGCTGACGCGATCACGTTGGCCTGCGGCGGGATGCCGCGCTGAGCCGCAACGTAGATGTAGACCGGGAAGGTCTGCACCGAGCCGGACGTGAAGTACGTGATGATGAAGTCGTCGAAGCTGAGGCTGAACGACAGCAGCGCCGCCGCGATGATGCCCGGCAGCAGCAGCGGGAACGTGATGCGCCAGAACACCTGGCGCGGCGAGCCGTAGAGGTCTCGTCCGGCCTCTTCGATCGAGGGGTCGAGCGAGAGGGCTCGGGCCCGCACCGTCACCACGACGAAGCTCAGGCAGAACATCGTGTGGGCCAGGATGATCGTGCCGAGGCCTTTCGCGACGCCCATCGTCAGGAACTGGGCGGCAAGACCGGCGCCGATGACGACCTCGGGGGTTGCCATGGGCAGGAACAGCAGCAGGCTGATCGAGCCGCGGGCCTTGAACTGGTA
This sequence comes from Microbacterium sp. UBA1097, assembly GCF_002313585.1. NCBI lineage: Bacteria > Bacillati > Actinomycetota > Actinomycetes > Micrococcales > Microbacteriaceae > Microbacterium > Microbacterium sp. UBA1097. Next base: position 4,084 of record NZ_DCBW01000011.1, read on the forward strand.
GCGCACCAGTGCCAGGGCGATCATCGTGCCGAGGGTCGTGGCGATGATCGTGGCGACAAAGCCGACGAGGATGCTGTTGCCGAACGCCACACACACTTCGGGCTGTTCGCAAACGGTGAGCCAGTTCTCGATCGTGAACCCGTTCCAGGTGATGTTGGTGCGGGTCGTCTCGTTGAACGAGAACAGGAACGTGTAAGCGATCGGGATGAGCAGCACCACGAACGCGGCGATGACGTAGATGCCGAGGATTCGGGACCGCACGGTCCATTGCGTTTTCACAGGAGGTCATCCGTTCCCGTGCGCCGCACGTAGCTGCCGACGATGATGAGGATGACGGCCATCAGCAGGATGCTGAGGGCTGCCGCCTGTGGGTAATTCACTGTGATGAGGAACTTCGACTGGATGACGTTTCCGATCATCGTCGTCGACGGGCTTCCGAGGAACGCCTGGCTGGCGTTCACATAGTCACCGGATGCCGGGATGAAAGTGAGCAGCGTCCCCGACACGACGCCCGGGAGCGAGAGCGGGAACGTGACCCGCCAGAACGTCTGCCCCGGCGTGGCGTACAGGTCGGAGCTCGCCTCGAGCAGGCGGGTGTCGAGCCGGTCAAGCGAGGCGAACAGCGGCAGCGTCATGAACGGGATGAAGTTGTAGGTCAGACCGAAGACGACGGCGAATCCGGTGCCCGTGATGTGATCTTGCGGCCCGAAGAGCCCGATCGTCTGCAGGAACCCGACGACGGGTCCCTCGTCGGCGAACAGCGCCTTCCACGCCAAGGTCCGCAGCAGGAACGAGATGAAGAACGGCGCGATCACCAGCACCAGCAGCAGGTTGCGGATGAGTGGTCTGTCGCGCAGGACCACACCGATGAAGTACGCGATCGGATAGCTGATCAGCAGCGCGAAGAGGGTGGCCAGCAGCGCGTACCAGAACGAGCGGAGGAACTGGGGCCAGTACTCCGCGATCACGTCGACGTAGTTCTGCCAGTTGAAGGCGTAGTAGAACGCGCCGTACTGCGACGTGTCGTTCACGCCGAACGAGGTCATCAGCAGCGACACGAACGGGACGACGAAAAACAGCGCGAGGTAGGCGAGCCCCGGCAGCAGCAGCGCGAACGCCACCCAGCTGGCGCGACGCTGCGGCGACGCCTTCTTCGTATCGGCGACAGCCAGCGCCGACATCGCCATGGCTAGGAGTCCTCGCTGTCGGCGATGGCCTCGGCTGCCCCCGCCTGGGCGTCGGCATCCAGCCCGAAGGTGTGCTCGGGTCGCCACCGCACCCAGACTTCGCTTCCGACCGAGAAGACCGAGCCGAACACCATGTTCTGCTCGAACACCCCGACGGGTCCGATGCCCGGCATCTCGACGGTGTATTGCGTGCTCACACCGGTGAACGAGAGGTCGGTGATGCGACCGGGGCCGAGGACGTTGTCGTCGGTGGTGGGCGCTTCGGCAGCGAGCATGAGTTTCTCGGGGCGAACACCGACGGTGATCTCGCCGGATGTCGAGACGGCGCGATCGATCGGCATCCGGAGTGTGCCCCCGGCCGCCGTGCGAGCCACGAGGGTGCCGCCGACCGCCGATTCGACGGTCGCTGCGATCAGGTTCGACTGACCGAGGAAGCTCGCGACGAACCCGGTGCGCGGGAGTTCGTACAGTTCCTGCGGCGCACCCATCTGCTCGATGCGCCCGTGGTTCATGACGGCCACGGTGTCGGCCATGGTCATGGCCTCTTCCTGGTCGTGCGTGACGTGCAGGAACGTGATCCCAACCTCGTCCTGAATCGTCTTCAGTTCGGACTGCATCTGGCGACGCAGCTTCAGGTCGAGGGCGCCGAGGGGCTCATCCAGCAGCAGCAGCGCCGGTCGGTTGACGACGGCTCGCGCGAGCGCGACACGCTGCTGCTGACCACCCGACAGCTGCGAGGGCTTGCGCCCCGCGACGTGGTCGAGCTCGACGAGCTTGAGGGCGTCGAGAGCGCGGCTGGAAGCATCCGTGACCTTGCGCCGACGCAGCCCGAACTCGACGTTCTCTTGCACCGTCATGTGGGGGAAGAGCGCGTAGCTCTGGAAGACCGTGTTCACCGGCCGCTTGTGCGGCGGCACGGATGTCACGTCTTTGCCGCCGATCGAGATCGAACCCGCGGTGGGTCGCTCGAGCCCCGCGACGATGCGCAGGGTCGTCGTCTTGCCGCAGCCCGACGGGCCGAGCAGGGCGAAGAACGAACCCGCCGGAATCACCAGGTCCAGATCGTGCAGAGCGGTGAAGCCCGGGAAGGTCTTGCGGATGCCGCGAAGCTCGAGGTCAGCGCCGGCCTCGGGTGTCGATGTGCTCATGCCCGGTCAGGCGCCGAGTCCGACGGCTTCGAACTCGGCGTTGTACTTCTCCTGCTCCTGGTTGCTGAGCGCCCGGAAGATGTACGCGTTCGCGAGCGTCGCCTCGTCAGGGAAGATGAGCTGGTTATCGACCATCTCGGGGTCGATGTCGGCCATCGCTTCCTGCGCTCCGACGACCGGGGTGATGTAGTTCACCCAGGCGGCGACCTCGGCGGCGACCTCGGGCTGGTAGTAGTAGTCGATCAACGTTTCGACGTTGGTCTTCTGCTGCGAACCGATCGGGATCATGAAGTTGTCGCTCCAGAGCGTCCCGCCCGAGTCGGGGAGGGCGAACCCGAACTTGTCGTAGCCGACCTCCGCGTTGATCGCGGTGATGTCGCCCGACCACACGATCGCGGCGAGTGTGTCTTCGTTGATGAGGTCGTCGGCGTAGGAGTTGCCCTTGATGTTGCGGATCTGGCCGTCCGAGACCTGCTGCGCGAAAACGTCGATCGCGTTCTGGAACTCGGTGTCGCCCCACGAGTCCGACGAGATGTCGACGCCCTGGCTGAGCATGATGAGGCCGATGGTGTCGCGCATCTCGCTGAGCACGCCGACGCGACCCTTCAGGTCGGGGTTCCACAGGTCTTCGACGGATGCCAGGCCGTTGGGGAGCTTCTCGGTGTTCCATGCGAGACCCGCAAAGCCTGACTGCCAGGGCACCGAGTTGGCGCGGCCGGGGTCGAAGCTCGGGTTCATCAGGCTCGGGTTGAGGTTCGCGTAGACGTTGGGCATCTTCGCCTTGTCGAAAGCCTGCGTGTAGCCGGACGCGATCCAGATGTTCGCCATCCAGTCGGTGAGGCAGACCGTATCGGCGCCGATGCCCTGGCCGAGCGCCAGCTGGTCGCGGACCTTCGCGAAGTAGGTGTTGTTGTCGTCGATCGCAACGTCGTAGTTGACGGTGATGCCGGTCTGGTCCTCGAACGCCTGCAGCGTCGGGTGGTTGCCGTCGTCATCCTCGTCGAGGTAGAACGACCAGTTCGCCCAGGTAAGGGTCTTCACGCTCGACGAGAGGTCCTCGGGGGCGGTCAGCGCTGAGCCGCCCGTGGAGTCCGAACCGCCGACGCGGCCGGTGCAGGCTGCGAGGAATCCCATGAGCGAGAGGGCACCGGCGCCGGCGAGCACGCCGCGACGGGAGATCTGCGCTGCGCGGGCCTGCGAAATCAGCGCTCGGATCATCGGATCGGAGGGGAGTGGACGGTCGGGCATAGTCGGTCACCTCAATCAGCTGAATGCGTGCTGTGCACGGATTGTCAGTGATCGTGTCACGACATCACCCGAGGCGGCAAGCGCAATCCGCAGTCCGAAACAAACTTGATACAGGAATCTGTCGTTTCAAGTAACGTGCGCGACGGTTTCACGTGCGAAAGCTGCGGATTCCGACGTGGCCGGAATCCGCAGCTTTCGAATCCGCTACAGCAGGCTTGCGGCGCGCGTGAGAACGTCGCGCAGGATCTGCTCGAGCTCGTCGAACTCTGAAGGTCCGATCGTGAGCGGCGGCGCGAGCTGGATGACGGGGTCGCCGCGATCATCGGCGCGGCAGTACAGGCCAGCGTCATAGAGTGCGCCCGAGAGGAATCCGCGCAGGAGCCGCTCGGACTCGTCGTCGTTGAACGTCTCGCGCGTCGCCTTGTCTTTCACGAGCTCTATGCCGAAGAAGTAGCCGTCACCGCGCACGTCCCCGACGATCGGCAGGTCCAGCAGTTTCTCCAGCGACGCCCGGAACAGGGGTGAGTTCTCGCGGACGCGCTCGTTCAGGCCCTCCTCGTCGAAGATCGCGAGGTTCTCCAGCGCGACGGCTGCCGAGACCGGATGCCCGCCGAAGGTGTAACCGTGCAGGAACGAGGTGTGCCCGTGCCGGAACGGCTCGTAGATCCGGTCCGAGATCACGGTTGCGCCCAGCGGCGAGTAGCCGCTGGTGAGGCCCTTGGCCGAGGTGATGATGTCGGGCACGTAGTCGTACGCATTGCAGGCGAAGGTGTAGCCGATGCGGCCGTACGCGCAGATGACCTCATCCGAGACCAGCAGCACGTCGTGGCGGTCGCAGATCTCGCGGACGCGCTGGAAGTAGCCGGGGGGAGGGGGGAAGCATCCGCCCGAGTTCTGCACCGGCTCGAGGAAGACCGCGGCAACCGTCTCGGGGCCTTCGAACAGGATCATCTCTTCGATGCGGTCAGCAGCCCAACGCCCGAAAGCCTCGAGGCGGTCGCCCTCGCCGTCCCAGACGAACCCGGCCTCTTCGGCGCGGTACGCGTTGGTGTTCGGCACCCGGAAAGCGCCGGGGACGAGGGGCTCGAACGGAGCCTTCATGACCGGGATGCCGGTGATCGCCAGGGCCCCCTGCGGGGTGCCGTGGTAGGCGATCGAGCGCGAGATGACCTTGTGCTTGAGGGGCTGGCCCTGCAGCTTCCAGAACTGCTTAGCCAGCTTGAAGGCTGTCTCGACGGCCTCGCCGCCGCCGGTCGTGAAGAACACGCGGTTCAGGTCGCCGGGTGCCTCGTCGGCCAGGCGGTCGGCCAGCTCGATCGCCGACGGGTGCGCGTACGACCACAGCGGGAAGAACGCGAGCTCTTCGGCCTGCTTCGCAGCAGCCTGAGCGAGCCGCTTGCGGCCGTGGCCCGCGTTGACGACGAACAGGCCGGAGAGGCCGTCGAAGTAGCGCTTGCCGCGGTCATCCCAGATGTGGTGGCCTTCGCCGCGCACGATGACGGGCACCCCGGAGCTGTCGAGCACCGACTGGCGGGTGAAGTGCATCCACAGGTGGTCTTGGGCCTTCTTCTGCAGATCGGCGGGGGAGTTCATGACGGGTCCTTTCGGGGCGCGGTAGCGGCGGCGCGGGGTGCGATCACTGCGTGCCCCAGTCGTAGAGCTGTTTCACGAGGCGGAGGTAGACAAAAGACTCGGTGGCGACGACGCCGTCGATGGCGCGGACGCGCTTGTTGAGCAGATCGATGAGCTCGTCATCCGAAGCACACACGACCTCGGCGAGCACATCGAAGCTGCCGGCGGTGAGCACCACGTAGGTGACTTCGGGGAGGGCCGAGACCTCGGCGGCGATGCGCGTCGAATCTCCCGAGGTCCGGATGCCGACCATTGCCTGTCGCGCGAAGCCGAGTTGCAGGGGGTCGGTGACCGCGACGATCTGCATGACTCCCGCGTCGACGAGGCGCTGTACGCGGTTGCGCACCGCGGTCTCGGAGAGTCCCACGGCCTTGCCGATGTCGGCGTACGAGCGCCGGCCGTCGGCTTGCAGGTGCTCGATAATGGCGCGCGAGATGTCGTCGAGCTGCTGAACCCGGGGAGTGCGATCTGCCACGCGACGATCATCGCAGAGGAATTGTCAGAAGACAACCGAAAGCGTCGATCATTGCAGCGATATATGCGGAATCCGCAGATGCGACGCGTCTTCGCGGAGGAAATCAGAACCGTGTGGTTCGCAGGTGGGCCTCCTCCTGGCGAGAGGGCGACGTGCGACCATGGGGGGATGAGCCTGCCCGAACACGCGCCAGCCTCCAAGCGGGCGATCTGGGAGGCTGCGCAGCGTCTATTCGCCGAGAACGGCTACGCGCGGACCTCGGTGCGCGAGATCGCAAGCGAGGCATCCGTTGACCCGGCACTGGTCATCCGCCACTTCGGCTCGAAAGAACAGCTCTTCATGGAGACGATGGAGGTGCAGGTCGCGGCTACTGCCTTCGAGGGTCCGCTCGAGACCCTCGGTGAGCGGTTCATCGCGTTCATCCTCGACGACGACGCCGACATCCGGGGCATCTACCTGGCGCTCCTGCGGGCCAGCGACTCCGGGGGTATCTGGACGCACCTGCGTGCCGCCCACGAGGAGGGGTTTGTGCGGCCGTTCCGTGCGCGAATCGCAGCATCAGCGGTGAACGCGGATGACGCCGACACGCGCGCAAGGATGGCGGCCACCGTAGTCGGCGGCCTGCTCTACAGCCTCTGGATCGTGCGCGATGAGGGTCTCGCGCAACTGGAGCGCGAGACCCTCATCCGTCGCTATGGCGCGCTGCTACAGGCAGCGATCACCGGCTGACTCAGATCGCCGACCAACCGCCGTCAGACGGCAGGATGACGCCCGAGACGTTTGTCGCGTCATCGCTCAGCAGCCACGTGATGGATGCCGCGAGCTGAGCTGCCTCGGCGATCGGCGGCAGGATCGTCATCGCGAGCCCGACGCGCTCCTGGCCGAGTTCGGAGGCGAACGACGCCTCGATTCCGGTAGCGACCGGCCCCGGAGCGACCGCGTTCACGCGAATATTCTTTGCCGCGTACATGAACGACGTGCTTTTGGTGAGGCCTACGACGGCGTGCTTCGAGGTCGTGTAGGCAAGGCCCGCAGCTGAGCCGCGAAGCCCCGCCTCGGACGCCACGTTCACGATCGATCCGCCGCCGGCCTCGAGCATGAGGGGGAGGACCGCGCGAGTGAGTCGGAAGGTCCCCTCGACGTTGACAGCCATGACGCGCGACCAGACGGCGTCGCTCACTTCGTGCAGCGGCGTCATGTCATCCATGATTCCCGCGACGTTCGCAAGCCCGTCGACGCGTCCGTCGGCTGCCGCGACGATCTTCGCGATCGAGTCCTCCGAGGTGATGTCGCCGGCAACCGCGACAGCGCCGGGCATCTCGGCGACCGCCGCATCGAGGCGCTCCTGCGAAATGTCGACAGCGACGACCTTCCCGCCTTCGGCTGCAACACGGGCAGCCACCGCGCGTCCGATTCCCGAACCGGCGCCGGTCACGATGACCGTCTTGCCATCGAATCGGCCGGGCGTGATGCGCTCGACCCACGGGGCCGCCATCGGGGGAGCGGGAGGCTCGTCCTCGTCATCCTCGCCATCGTCGTCAGCTGCAGGCGCAGCGGCCAATGCGCTCGGGTCGTTGGCGCGACGAACCATATCGTCGATCAGCTCTTGCGACATCTGCCCGCCGCTCATGGCGGCGACTCGCTCGAGCGAGAAGAGCTTGACGGGGGCCAGGGCCGACTCTTTCTGGCCGCCCTGGGCGAGCAGGTCGCGCAGGATCGGGCCGCCGACCGGATGCTTCAACCACGCGCCGATCGATGATTTTGCGGTGAGTGCCTTGTCTTTGGCCATGTCTCCTCCTTGAGTCAGTCGCGGTTTCGGGACCGCGTGATCCCAGTCTAGAGAACGAGTCAACAAAGTTGACAGAGTCTGCTGGATGAACCTTCAGATTGAAGGATGGTTCGGAGGCAAGGTAGGTTAGGCGAGGCTTACCAATCGAAGGTAAGCCTATCCACAGCAGCCCACGAAAGGAGCGCCCGTGCGCGCCTCCCGTCTCATCGCCCTCGGCATCTCCGTGGCCCTGACCGGTTCCCTTGCCGCGTGTTCGTCCTCGACGGATGGCGGGACCACCGACACCGAATCGACCGAAACCGGTGCCTTCCCTGTCACGATCGAGCACGCCTACGGCGAGACCGTCATCGAGCAGAAGCCCGAGCGGGTCGCGACCGTCGCCTGGTCAAACCACGAGGTACCCCTGGCGCTGGGCGTCGTTCCGGTCGGCATGAGCAAGGCGACCTGGGGTGACGACGACGGCGACGGTGTGCTGCCCTGGGTCGAAGACAAGCTCGAGGAACTCGGCGCCGAAACCCCCGTTCTGTTCGATGAGACCGACGGAATCGACTTCGAGGCCGTGGCAGACACGCAGCCTGACGTCATCCTTGCCGCGTACTCGGGGCTCACACAGGAGGACTACGACACCCTGTCGAAGATCGCGCCCGTCGTCGCTTATCCCGAGGTCGCCTGGGGTACCTCGTACGAAGACATGATCCGCATGAACTCCGCGGCGCTCGGTCTCTCGGCCGAGGGCAATGAGCTGATCGACGAACTGCACGAGACGGTCTCTACCTCGCTCGAGAACTACCCCGAGCTCGACGGCGCTCGCATCCTCTTCAGCTACATCGACCCGTCTGACTTCAGCCAGATCGGCTTCTACACGAGCCACGACACGCGCCCCGGCTTCCTCGAGAGCATCGGGTTCCCCGTTCCCGAGATCGTTGCCGAAGAGTCGGCGAATACCGAGGAGTTCTACACCTCGGTCAGCGCCGAAGAGGCAGACCGCTTCGCGGACGTCGATGTGTTCGTCACCTACGGCGACCCCGGCAGCGACATCGTCGAGCAGCTGCAGGCTGATCCGCTGCTCTCGCAGATCCCGGCGATCGCGAACGGTTCGATCGTCGTGCTCGAGAACAGCACGCCGCTGGCGGCATCCGCGAACCCGTCGCCGCTGTCGATCGGCTGGGGCGTTGACGACTACTTCGCTCTGCTCGCCTCCGGAGTCTCTGCACAGCAGTGACCACCCTCCACGCGCCCGCACCGGTACCGGCCGTCGCCTCGCTGCGACGATCGGTATCGGTGCGCGTCGCGTGGCTGATCGCGAGCATCGCCCTCCTCGTGGTGCTCGCCGTGGCATCCGTCGCCTTCGGGGTCGCCGACGTGAGTCCCGCCGATCTCGTTGCGGGCCTTTCCGGCAACGCCTCCTCGATCGAGTCAGCAGCGGTCATCAAACGGATGCCGCGCACCGTGCTCGCGATCCTCGTCGGCGCCTCCCTCGCCCTCGCGGGCGCGAGCATGCAGGCAGTCACACGCAATCCACTGGCCGACCCCGGCATCTTCGGGGTCATGAGCGGTGCGGCACTGGCCGTCGTCGCCGGGCTCGCGTTCTTCGGCATCGTCGACCCGTACGGCCAGATGGGCCTCGCGATCCTGGGCGCTGCCGCAGCGGCGATCTTCGTCTACGCCGTGGGCTCGCTCGGGCGCGGGGGAGCGACACCGCTCAAGCTCGCGCTGGCAGGCGCCGCGACCGCGGCTGCCCTCGCCTCACTCGTGAGCGCCATCTTGCTGCCGCGCATCGATGTGATGTCGACCTTCCGGTTCTGGCAGATCGGCGGCGTCGGCGGCGCCGAATGGGACCGCATCGCCGTGGTCGCGCCCGCGCTGCTGATCGGTGCCCTGATCGTGTTCGCGACAGCGCGCGGCCTGAACTCGCTCGCGCTCGGCGACGACCTGGCAGCGGGACTCGGCGAGCACGTGTCGCGCACGCGGCTGATCTCGTCGGCAGGTGCCGTCATCCTGTGTGGCGCAGCAACCGCGATCGCCGGCCCGATCGCGTTCGTCGGTCTCGTCATCCCGCACCTCGTGCGGCTGCTGGTCGGACCCGACCACCGTTGGCTGCTGCCGCTGTCGGCGATCGGCGGCGCCGTGCTGCTGCTTGCCGCCGACATCGTCGGGCGCCTGGTCGCCAAGCCCGAAGAGATCGAAGTGGGCATCGTGACCGCCCTCATCGGAGCACCGGTGTTCATTTGGATCGTCCGCCGTCAGAAGGTGCGCGAGCTATGACCGCCACCCTTATCCCCACGGCTACCCCCGCCGCGGTCTCGACGACCGCCGCCGCGATCGCTCGCGGTCGCCGCATCCGCCGCCGCCGTTGGACCGTGATCACCGCGATCCTCGCCGTGATCGTCCTGGCCGTCGTCGCCATCAGCACGATGGTCGGGCACACCTTCTATACGCCGGTCGACGTCGTGCGCGTCATCCTCGGCGAAACCGTGCCCGGAGCATCCTTCACCGTCGGTGAGCTGCGCCTGCCGCGCGCGCTGCTCGCCCTGTTGTCAGGCTTCGCGTTCGGGATGGCGGGGGTGACGTTCCAGACGATGCTGCGAAACCCGCTCGCCTCGCCGGATGTCATCGGCATCAGCGCCGGCGCGAGTCTTGCCGCGGTGACCGGCATCATCGTCTTCTCGCTGAGCGACATCGCTGTCTCGGTCGTCGCCCTCATCGGCGCTGTGGTCACCGCCGGCGCGATCTACCTGCTGGCAAACCGCGGCGGGTTCGCCGGCGCCCGGCTCATCCTCATCGGCATCGGTGTTGCCGCGATGATCCAGAGCCTCATCGCCTATCTGCTCTCGGGCGCCGCCGAATGGGACCTGCAGGCCGCGATGCAGTGGCTCTCGGGGAGCCTGAACAACGCATCCTGGGAACGGCTCGTGCCGCTCGTCATCGTGATGCTGCTCGTCGTGCCGGTCATGCTCGCCCGCAGCGGTGATCTCGACATTTTGCGCCTCGGCGATGACTCTGCCGCGGCCCTCGGCCTGCGCGTCTCGCCCACCCGCGTTTTGTTCATTCTCGGTGCCGTCATCCTGCTTGCCTTCGCCACCGCCGCGACCGGCCCTATCGCCTTCGTCGCCTTCATGGCTGGGCCGATCGCTGCGCGGCTGCTGGGCCCGGGGCCGTCTCTGCTGCTGCCGGCGGGCCTTGTCGGCGCGCTGCTGGTGCTCGTTGCCGACCTCGTCGGCCAGTGGGCTTTCGAATCGCGCTACCCGGTCGGGGTCATCACCGGCATCCTCGGCGCGCCCTACCTCGTCTATCTGTTGGTGCGCACGCACCGGTCGGGAGGATCCCTGTGAACCCGCCTCTTGGAACCACGCTCCTGGCGCCGGATGCTGCCCCTGCGGCCTCCGCGTCGCTCGATCCGGCATCGGTGCCGGGCTCGGTCGGCCACAGGCTCGCCGCCGAGGGCCTCGCGCTCGCGTACGGCGACCGCGCGGTCGTCAGTGACCTCGACCTGCAGATTCGCACCGGCGCGATCACGACGATCGTCGGGGCCAACGGATGCGGAAAGTCGACGCTTCTGCGCGCGTTCGCCCGTCTGCTCCCGCCGCAGGCCGGGCGGGTCGTGCTCGATGGCCGCGAAATCCACCGCACCCCGACGAAGCAGATCGCGTGCGAGATCGGCCTGCTGCCGCAGAACCCCATCGCGCCCGAGGGCATTGCGGTTGCCGACCTCGTGGGCCGGGGGCGGCATCCGCACCAGCGAATGCTCGCCCGCTGGAGCGCCAAGGACTATCAGGTCGTCGCGGAGTCGCTCGAGGCCACCGACATCGCAGACCTTGCCGACCGCTCGGTCGATGAGCTCTCGGGTGGGCAGCGTCAACGCGTATGGATTGCCATGGCACTCGCGCAAGAGACCGGCATCCTGCTGCTGGATGAACCGACGACCTTCCTCGACGTCGCCCACCAGATCGAGGTGCTCGATCTGCTCACCGATCTGAACCGCAGCCGGGGCACGACGATCGTCATGGTGCTGCATGACCTGAACCTTGCGGCGCGGTATGCCGATGAGCTCGTGGCGATGAAGGATGGCCAGGTCCACGCCTGCGGCGCGCCCGACGCGGTCGTCACCGAAGACCTTGTTCGCGACGTGTTCGGGATGGACAGCCGCGTCATCCCCGATCCCGTCTCAGGTTCGCCCGTTGTTCTGCCCATGGGGAGGCACCATGTCCGTCGTTGAATCCACCGCGCTCGAGGCGTCACCCTTCGTCGTGGCGCGCGCCGCCGTGCGCTCGGTCGAACTGCTCTCGCCGAGCTTCGCGCGCATCACCTTCGGCGGTGCCGACCTCGACGAGTTCGGTGACCCCGAGCGCATCCTCGACCAGCGCATCAAGCTGATCTTCCCGCCGAGCTCGGGCCGGCTGCCCGACCTTGACCACCCGGATGGTGACTGGTGGGCGGCGTTCCTCGCCGTTCCCGAGGAGGAGCGCGGCTCGATGCGCACCTACTCGATTCGGGAGCTGCGCGTTGAGGAGGGCGGCACCGCTGTCGTCATAGACTTCGTGCTGCACCTCGAGCCCGGGTTCACCGGTCCCGCGTCGGCATGGGCGAGTCAGACATCCGTCGGCGATGAGCTGCTGATCATCGGACCGCGCCGGGGCCGCCCGAACGGCGGCGGCATCGAGTACGCGCCCGGCGAAGCGCGCGAGATTCTGCTCGCGGGCGACGAGACCGCGGCACCGGCGATTGCCCGCATCCTCGAAGACATCGACCGCGACGCTGCCGGCCTCGCTGTGATCGAGGTGCCCCACGCCGAGGACGCGCTCGCGATCGACGCGCCCGAGGGTGTCGAGGTGCGCTGGGTCGCGCGGGAGGGCGCGGCGAACGGGTCGCGGCTCATCCCAACCGTGCTCGGTCACCTGGGCGCGACGGCGACGGTGACGGTGACGGATGACGGGACCGAGGAACTTCTCTGGGAAACCCCCGTCTTCTCGGGCTCGGGTGAGGAACTGGATGACGCGGTCGAAGCGATCGATCGCTACTTCTGGATCGCGGGGGAGAGCTCGGTCGTGACGACGCTGCGCCGTCACCTCGTGAAGGATCTCGGCATCCATCGCGCGCAGGTCGCGTTCATGGGCTACTGGCGCCGCGGCGTCGCCATGCGCGGCTGAGTCGGGAGTCTATATACTCCTCTATACAAACACGGAGGAGGGGTTCATGGCCGTCACGTCAATCGATATCGACCCGGACGAGCTGCGTCAGGCGAAGGAGCTCGCCGGCACGACCTCCAATCGCGAAACGGTCGACCTCGCGCTGCGCACTCTTATCGCCGTTCGTCGTCAGCCTGCCGCTGTCGAGCGAATCATTGCCCGCACTTTCGAACCCGACCAAATCGATGCTCCGACGATCCCGCCGGCGGCGTCGACTGCTGGCCAGTGACGACGTACCTCGTCGACAACAGCATCTGGCAGAAGGCCTCAAAGAGTGAGGTGATCGCGGCCAGGCTCCGGGAGCTCTCGCCCGCGCACCTGCTCATTACCTGCCCGCCTCAGGTTCTCGAGTACTGCCATTCGGCACGGACTCCGCAGGAGCACCAGGAACTCCGCGCGGACATGGCGCAACTCTTGCCCGCGTGGGAGCATCCCGACGAGCGTCAGGCGCTCGACATTCAGCAGGCGCTCTGGGATTCGGGGTTCGTGCGCGCGGCTGCGGCGTTGGATTGCCTCATCGCGGCCTACGCGGTCGTCAATGACGCCGTCGTTCTGAACTCCGACCGCGACTTCGGTTACATCGCGGTCGCAGACCCGGGGTGCTGGGCCACCCCCTTCATTCGGTCCGGTCGCTGTGCG
>NZ_DCBW01000003.1:0-32125 GCF_002313585.1 Microbacterium sp. UBA1097
CGGCTACAAAGAAAGTAACGGGGGTTACGCGCAGCGGAGTCCACGGACCCCCACCGGTAGGCTCGGTCCCATGCTGAACATGGCTGAGGGTGTCGCGCGCCTGGGCGCCCTCGCCACCTCTCCCGTCGTCGCTGCAGTTGCGGCGGCGTTCGAGGAAGCGGGCTTCGAACTCGCGATCGTCGGCGGTCCGGTGCGCGATGCGCTGCTGGGCCGAACCACGCACGATCTCGACTTCACGACGAACGCGCGACCCGACGACATCCTGCGCATTGTTGCGCCGTTGAGCACGGCGCACTGGGACATCGGGCGGGATTTCGGCACGATCGGGGCGCGGATTGCGCTTCCCGGTGGAGGTGCCGAGCAGGTCGAGATCACGACCTATCGGGCCGACAGTTATGACGGGGTTACCCGCAAACCGACTGTCGAATTCGGTGACACGCTCGAAGGTGATCTCGTGCGCCGCGACTTCACTGTGAACGCCATGGCGCTGCGGGTTCCGTCGCAAAAGCTCGTCGATCCTTCCGGCGGAGTCGAGGATCTCCTCGCACAGCGACTGCGAACTCCGGCCGATCCCGCGGTGAGTTTCGGCGACGATCCGCTCCGGATGCTGCGCGCCGCCCGGTTCGCGTCCCAGCTGTCGTTCGACGTCGATTCCGAGACGGTTTCGGCGATGCAGCGGTTGCGCGAGAGCATCCGGATCGTCAGCGCTGAGCGGATCCACGGCGAGCTCGTGCGTCTCATGCAGACCGATGACCCGTTGCGCGGCATCCGTCTGCTTGTCGAGACGGGGCTGATGGAGCAGTTCCTGCCCGAGGTTCCGGCGCTGCGGCTCGAGATCGACGAACACCACCACCACAAGGATGTCTACGAGCACTCGCTGACGGTCGTGCGTCAGGCGATCGAGCTCGAGCACGAGCGGCATCCGGATGCCGAGCCCGACGTGCCGCTGCGGCTTGCTGCGCTGCTGCACGACATCGGCAAGCCCGCTACGCGCCGCCTGGAGCCGGGCGGCGGTGTGACGTTCCACCACCACGACATCAAGGGTGCGCGGATGGCGCGTAAGCGCCTGAAGGAGCTGCGGTTCGATGCGGCGACGATCGACACGATCACGACGCTCATCGAGCTGCACCTGCGGTTCTTCGGGTACGCGGAGGGGGCGTGGACCGACTCCGCGGTGCGGCGATATGTGCGGGATGCCGGCGACGAACTGGAGCGCCTCCACATCCTGACCCGCGCCGATGTCACGACCCGCAACAAGCGCAAGGCAGCGCGTCTGGCATCCGCGTATGACGACATCGAGCGACGGATCGCTGAACTTGCCGCGCAGGAGGAGCTCGACGCGATGCGCCCCGAGCTCGACGGGAACCGGATCCAGGAGGTGCTGGGTATCGGTCCCGGCCGCGAGGTTGGCGAGGCTTACCGGTTCTTGCTTGACCTGCGGCTGGATGAGGGAGTGCTCGGCGAGGCCGAGGCCGAGAAGCGCCTGCGGGACTGGTGGGCGGCCCGGGGCTGATCCCCCGGGCTCACGCCGTCGGTTCGGCGCAACGGCTTCGCTTGCCGCAACACGCCGTGGAGCGTTGGCGCACTGCGCGGTTTGGGGCAAGTGAATCGCTGCGGGACCGGCGCTTGCCCCGCACACTTGTCGCGACACGCCGCGCCTTCGGAGAGGAACACGGCGTGTTGCGGCAAGAGAAGACCGGGCGGGTGAGCTGATCCCCGCAGTGCGGCGCCAGCCTCAGCGCAGGTTCTGCGCGAGCGCGATGGCGTCGCCGGCGAGAGTGGCCGAGGTGTCGGCATCCCGCATCCACAGCGGAACCGCGCGAGACGCGATGCCGTCCGCGGTCAGCCCGGCGACGGATGCCGCGTCTTCTTCGGCGACAAGCCACCCATCGAGCACGCCGCCCGCGTGGCGGGTGCGATAGTGGCGGGCGATGGCGGCGGCATCCGTATCGACTCCGATCGCCGTGAGGCAGGCGTCAGCCATGCCCCGCACGACCCGACCGCCGATGACCGGTGCGACCCCGACGACGGGAGCGGATGCCGCGCGGAGCGCGTCGCGCATCCCCGGGATACCGAGGATCGGCCCGATCGAGACGACGGGGTTAGAGGGCGCGAGAAGAATCACGTCGGCATCCGCGACGGCGTCGAGGGCCTCGCTGGCTGGCCGCGCCCTCTCGATGTCGGCGTTCTCGAACCTCACCGCCGGGATGCTCGCGCGGTGCCGCGTCCACCATTCCTGAAAATGCATACGCTGACCGTCGGCAGTGTGCACGTAGGTATCGATTTCATCCTCGGTCGCCGGAACGAGGGTCGCCCCGAGTTGCCAGCGCGCGCCGAGTCGGCGATAGACCTCTCCGAGCGGCACTCCGCCCCGAAGCCAGGCGGTGCGCGCGATGTGCACACCGAGGTCGAGATCCCCGAGGGTGAACCACTCTGGCGTCACACCCCAGGTTTGGAGTTCTGACGCGACGCGCTCCGTCTCGTCGCGCCGACCCCATCCCCGATCCTGGTCGTTCTGTCCGCTCAGCGAGTACAGCAGAGAGTCATGGTCGGGGGCGATCCGCAGGCCCGCTAGCCACCAGTCGTCTCCGGTGTTCACGACCACGCGGATGTCGTGAGCGTCGTCGTCGGGAAGGCCCTGCGCCGCGGCATCCCGCCGCGCCCACCCGCGCACTCCGCTCACGAAACGAGCCCCGCCGACGCCGCCCGAAAGTACCGTGATCCGCACGCAGCCACGCTACCCGGCGACACCGGCCGCCGCCGCGCCTACACTGGACCGCACCGGCGCGCACAGACGCCCGCGCCCATCACGATCAGTGCCGATCGGAGTCCCCATGCCCTCGCCGTGGTCCCCCGGGTCGGGTACCACCCCCGACGCCTCGAGGCTGATCATCGAGCGCGCCCGCGAGGAGTTCGTGCTCGGCAACGATACTGATGCGCGGGTCGGCGACGTGCGGGGCGTCGTGCGCGAGAGCTGGCGGCGTTCGCGCGACGGACGTGTGGGCGTCGAGGGTCTTCCCCCGCTCGCCCTGAGCGCCGAAGAACTCGAGCTGCTTCGGGCGCAGCATCCGCTCGGTTCTGTCATGGACATGATCCGGGGACTGCTGATCCCGGGAGCCGCCGAGGAATCGGGGGTGATCGTCGCGATCGGAGATGCCGCGGGACGGCTGCTGTGGGTCGAGGGCGACCGCACGTTGCGATCCCTCACCGGCGATATGGGGTTCGTGCCCGGAGCCGACTGGTCGGAGAAGGCAGTCGGCACGGCGGCGCCGGGAACCGCCCTCGCCCTGGATCGTTCGGTGCAGATCCGCGGCGCCGAGCACTTCAACCGGCTCGTGCAGCCCTGGTCATGTACCGCGGCGCCAGTGCACGACCCCGAGACCCGCCGCCTTCTCGGGGTCATCGACGTGACCGGAGGCGACCCTGCCGCGTCGGCCCAAGCGCAGCTGCTGGTGGATGCGACAGCCCGTGCCGTCGAGGGTGAGCTGCTGCTCTCTCGTCTGCGGGAGCGGGCTTCCGGCCCGCGCGCTGCCGCGGACGGGGTTGAGGTCGACACACCCAAACCCCGGCGGGCCCGGCCGGCTTCGGCATCCGTCGTGGCGACCCTTCGCGTGCTCGGCCGAGACCGCGCCCTGCTCGAGACCCTCTCAGACGGACACCTGCGGGTGAGTGAGCTGACAACGCGGCACGCCGAGATCCTGCTGTGCCTCGCGACCCGTCGCCAGGGCGTCTCGGCCGAATCCCTCGGTGAACTCGTGTACGGCGATCCTGATGCGGGAACGACGCTGCGGGCCGAGATGGTTCGGCTGCGCAAGGTTCTCGAGCGGATCGCGCCGTCGCTCGCGCCGGAATCCCGGCCCTACCGGCTCACGGTGCCGCTCGAGACCGATGCGCATCAGCTGCTTTCGCTCCTTGATCGCGGCGCGCACCGGGTTGCGCTCGCGGCCTATCGCGGCGATGTGCTCCCCGACTCGGCGGCCCCCGGCGTCGAGGAGTTCCGCGATACCGTCCGGGTGACCCTGCGCGAAGCGATGCTGGCAGAGGCCAGCCTGGATGTGCTCCTCGCCTTCGCTGACACGGATGCCGGAGCCGACGACGTCGAGGTGCTTCGCCTGTGCCTGTCCATGCTCCCTGCCAGGTCTCCGAAGCGGGCCGGCTTGGTCGCGCGCATCGACCGTCTTGAGCGCGTCGACCCCTGACGCGTTCCCCGCCGAGTTGGTGTTCGTCTTGCCGAGTTGGTGTGCCCAGGTCAGGACAACTCGGCTGGATAAGGGACAACTCGGCTGAATGAAGTGCAACTCGCCTGGGGTGTTTCACGTGCAACGGATGCCGTGAGCCCCGTGCAACGGAATGCAACGTTGCCTCACCTAGCGTCGACCCATCGCGACGACGGCCGTCGCGACGCAGTCGAAGGAGACTCAGCATGACCATCGTCGAAGAGGGCGTTTCGAGCGTCTACGCCGCGCCGGGCGAGCGCGGGTCCGTTGCCACCTACCGTCCCCGATACGGCCACTACATCGGCGGCGAGTTCGTCGAACCGATCAAGGGCCAGTACTTCGAGAACATCACCCCCGTTACCGGCAAGCCCTTCTGCGAGGTCGGGCGAGGCACCGTCGAAGACATCGACCGCGCGGTGGATGTCGCATGGAAGGCGTTCCAGAGCTGGAAGCGCACCACTCCCGCCGAGCGAGCCAACATCCTCAACAAGATCGCCGACCGGATGGAGCAGAACCTCGAGGCCATCGCCGTCGCCGAGACGTGGGAGAACGGCAAGCCCGTCCGCGAGACTCTCGCCGCCGACATCCCGCTCGCGATCGATCACTTCCGCTATTTCGCGGGCGTGCTTCGGGCCCAAGAAGGGTCGCTGAGCCAGATCGACGAAGACACCGTCGCCTACCACTTCAACGAGCCCCTCGGTGTGGTCGGCCAGATCATCCCCTGGAACTTCCCGATTCTCATGGCGACCTGGAAGCTCGCGCCGGCGCTCGCAGCCGGCAACTGCATCGTGCTCAAGCCGGCCGAGCAGACTCCCGCATCCATCCTGTTCCTGTTCGACCTCATCGGCGACCTGCTGCCGGCCGGTGTCGTCAACATCGTCAACGGCTTCGGCATCGAGGCAGGGGCGCCGCTCGCGCAGCACAAGGGCATCCGCAAGGTCGCCTTCACGGGTGAGACCACCACCGGGCGCCTGATCATGCAGTACGCGTCGCAGAACCTCATCCCGGTGACCCTCGAACTCGGAGGCAAGAGCGCGAACGTCTTCTTCGAGGATGTCGCGCGCGTACGCCACGACGACTACTACGAGAAGGCGCTCGAGGGCTTCACGTTCTTCGCGCTCAACCAGGGTGAGGTGTGCACCTGCCCGTCGCGCGCGCTCATCCAGCGTTCGATCTACGACCAGTTCCTCGGGGACGGACTCGAGCGCGTCGGCAAGATCGTGCAGGGCAACCCCCTCGACCCGGCCACCATGATCGGTGCGCAGGCCTCGAACGACCAACTCGAGAAGATCCTCTCGTACATCCAGATCGGCAAGGACGGCGGGGCCAAGCTCCTCGCCGGCGGCGAGCGGGTCGACCTCGGCGGTGACCTCAGCGGTGGCTACTACGTCGCCCCGACCGTGTTCGAGGGCACGAACGACATGCGGATCTTCCAGGAGGAGATCTTCGGTCCGGTCGTCTCGGTGACCTCTTTCGACGGGTTCGACGACGCGATCCACATCGCCAACGACACGCTCTACGGCCTGGGCGCCGGGGTGTGGAGCCGGTCGGGCGACACCGCCTACCGTGCGGGCAGGGCAATCGAGGCCGGCCGCGTGTGGACGAATACGTACCACCAGTACCCGGCGCACGCCGCGTTCGGTGGCTACAAGCAGTCGGGCATCGGTCGCGAGAACCACCTGAAGATGCTCGACCACTACCAGCAGACCAAGAACCTCCTGGTCTCCTACGCCGAAGGCCCGATGGGCTTCTTCTAGACCGACGCAGCGCGGGGCGGCATCCGTCACGGATGTCGCCCCGCGTGCCGAATGCAGGATCAAACCGCCGTCCGTCCGGCGAATCACCCAGCCGGCGCCTGGTGATCCTGCGTTCGGCACCGGCTCGTAAGGGAGAGACACCATGGTCAGCATTGGAACCTACGAACGCGTTGCGGTCACCGAGGAGGCGGCAGCGCTGCTGCGGGAACTCGCAGGGCAGCACGGACCACTCATGTTCCATCAGTCGGGCGGATGCTGCGACGGCAGCGCCCCCATGTGCTACCCGGTCGGCATGTTCATGACCGGACCCAGCGACGTGAAGCTCGGGACCCTGGACATCGACGGGATCGAGCCGATCGAGTTCTTCATGTCGGAGTCGCAGTTCGAGTACTGGAAGTACACGCATCTCACCGTGGACGTGGTTCCAGGCCGGGGTGCCGGATTCAGCGTCGAGAGTCCGACCGGCAAGAGATTCCTCATTCGTTCGCGGATGCTCAACGACGCCGAACTCGAGTACTTTGGCCTCGGCCGCACGGCCTGACTCCGCCGCCCCACCCCCGCTCGGTGATACGGCGGTGCGGCGGGGTAGTACGGTGGCGGCATGACGGATGCCGAGTCTCGCGCGGACGAGCAGCGGTCGGCGGATGCCGAGCTGCCATCCGCCGAACGGCTGAAGGCATTCACGGATGCCGTCGTGGCGATCGCCATGACGCTGCTGATCCTGCCGCTCATGGACAGTGTGACCGACGCCACCGAGTCGGGGGCGGGAGCTTGGGTGGCTGCGGAGTGGCCGAGCCTGCTCACCTTCATGCTGAGCTTCGTGCTCATCGCCAACTTCTGGATCACCCACCACCGCATGTTCGCGAAGGTCGAGCGTGTGAACCAGGCCCTGCTGTGGCTGACCATCCTGTGGATGTTCACGATCGTGTGGCTCCCTGTGGCCACGGCGATCACCAGCACATTCGAGCCGGACCCGATCGAAAAGCTCTTGTACGTCGGTTCGCTCATCGTCACGAGCCTGATGCTGACCCTGACGCGCGTCTACCTCATCCATCACCCCGAGCTGCACCGCGAGAAGCCGTCGCGGCTCCGGGAAGGGCTGATCGTCGGTGTCATCATCACGGCGCTCTTCACCGTCGCCCTCCTCATGATGCTCATCGTCCCGACGCTCAACTACTGGTGGATGTTCTTGCTGTTCCTGACCAGCCCACTGCACGCACTGGTGATGCGGATGCGGGGCGAGACGCCCGGACGCCGCGCCTGAGACCCGGGCCGCACCGGCAGCGGAGAACGGCCGGTTGGGCCGCGGATGCCGCATCCGATACACTGTGAAGGTTGTCCGGCATCCGCTCATGCGGAATCAGTCCGGACACGTGCACACACCCTCCTGCTGTCGGGAAATGCCCGACAGCCGTTCTAGTCCGAAGGAGGTGGGTCAGTGACGCACACACACCAGTACGAACTCATGGTGATCATCAACCCTGAGATCGACGAGCGCCAGGTCCCCACGACCCTCGACAAGTTCCTCGCAGTCATCACCAACGATGGTGGCTCGATCGAGAACGTCGATGTCTGGGGCCGCCGTCGCCTGGCTTACGAGATCCAGAAGAAGACCGAGGGCATCTACGCCGTCGTCAACTTCACCTCGACCAGCGATGCCGCGCAGGAGCTCGACCGTCAGCTCAAGCTGAACGAGCAGATCATGCGCACCAAGGTGCTTCGTGCCGAGGAGGCCATTGCGATGGTCGCGTCGGAGGCAAAGCGCGCCGAAGAGAAGGCTGCCCGCAAGGCTGCCGCACCGGCTCGGGCTGCGAAGGCGTAATCGTCATGGCCGGCGAAACCGTCATCACCGTTGTGGGCAACCTCACGGCTGATCCCGAGCTGCGCTACACGCAGAACGGGCTTCCGGTCGCGAACTTCACGATCGCATCGACGCCGCGCACTTTCGACCGTCAGGCCAATGAGTGGAAGGACGGCGAAGCGCTGTTCCTTCGCGCGAGCGTCTGGCGTGACTTCGCCGAGCACGTCGCCGGCTCGCTGACCAAGGGCTCCCGCGTCATCGCGACCGGGCGCCTCAAGCAGCGCAGCTACCAGGACCGCGAAGGCAACAACCGCACCGCCATCGAGCTGGAGGTCGACGAGATCGGCCCGTCGCTGCGTTACGCGACAGCTCAGGTCACGCGCGCCGCGAGCAGCGGTGGCGGCGGTGGCGGTAGCCAGTCCCGCGGTCAGGTTGCCGACGAGCCCTGGTCGACCCCCGGTTCCTCGAACGCCGACGCTTGGGCTGCCCCCGGCAGCTACGGCGACGACACCCCGTTCTAAGCACTACGGATGCCGCGGCATCCGTTCACACGTAAGGAAATCCCATGGCTGGAAAGTCAAGCGGCGATCGCCGCAAGCCGCGCAAGGGCGGCAAGCCGGTAGCACCGGCAAAGGCAATCCGGGTCGGCGTCATCGACTACAAGGATGTCGCAACCCTCCGCAAGTTCATCTCGGAGCGCGGCAAGATCCGCGCCCGTCGTATCACCGGTGTTTCGGTGCAGGAGCAGCGTCTGATCGCCCGCGCGATCAAGAACGCGCGCGAAATGGCGCTCCTGCCTTACGCCGGCGCTGGCCGCTAAGGAGTCCCCATGTCGAAGCTCATTCTCACGAACGAGGTCGCCGGGCTCGGTAGCGCCGGTGACGTTGTCGAGGTCAAGGACGGGTACGCCCGTAACTACCTCATCCCGCAGGGATTCGCCGTGGCCTGGAGCCGCGGTGGCGAGAAGCAGGTCGCCTCGATCCGCGCTGCACGCGAGGCTCGTGCGATCCACGACCACGAAGAGGCTGTTTCGCTCAAGCAGAACCTCGAGTCGAACAAGGTCAAGCTCGCCATCAAGGCTGGCGCCGAAGGCCGCCTGTTCGGTTCGGTCAAGCCCGCGGATGTCGCGGACGCTGTCAAGGCCGCCGGTTTTGGTGACCTCGACAAGCGCAAGATCCACATCACGTCGCCGATCAAGTCGGTCGGCGAGCACGAGGCCACGATCCGTCTGCGCGACGACGTGACCGCCGTGATCACGCTGCAGGTCGTCGCCGCGAAGTAATCGCGAGACGCCCCGAAGGGCGGATGCCGCAGACACGCAGTCTGCAGCATCCGCCCTTCTGCGTCAGCGGCGTGCAGGGCGTCGGGCGACCAGTGTCGCGGTGACGCCCGCGACGAGCAGTGCCGCCGCAATGCCCCACAGCGGCGCGGTGCCGCCGGTGCTGGCAAGGCCCGTTGCGCTCAGCGCTGCGGACTGGCCGCCGCCGGTGATCCCGCCGCCGGGGTTACCCGGTTGGCCAGGGCTGCCCGGGGTGCGGGTTCACCAGGGTTACTGGGGTTGCCCGGGTCACCGGGGTCACCGGGGTCACCAGGACCTGCAGGAGTCGTGGACCCTCCGGTCTCCGAGTCGCCGACGTCATCCGCTGAGGATGCGTGTCCATCGTTCGCCTCCGCTCCCCGAACAGCCGGTCATTGAACGCTCGATTTGCGCGGGATCAGACGCCGATTCGCGTGAAGCACAATCCCCCTTGCCCCTGCAGGACGTTTCGCCCTTTGCTCGTCCTACTTGCACGTTCGCGGGGTCCCTGGTAGGAGAATCCCCGCCGTTTGTACACAGTGGACGGTCCCGAAGCGAACCTTCAATCCCAGGTTCAACCACAACCTTGTCCACAATCTGTGCGTAAAACAAAACCCAGATCAGGTGGATATTCGCATGCCCATTTCCGTAGACCCCCAGGCTTTGTCCACAGGCACTTCTCACAAGCTCCACGGCGTTTCCCGCATCTTCTCCACAAAGTTATCCACAGGCTGTGTTGCGGGTGTCGGACCCCATCCCTAGCGTGGTCCTGCCCGGTGGGGAGGCGATCCGCATTCGGCGCGAAAACCGGATAGCTGTACGGCCTCGGCAACCAGCCCGAACGCTCGCCCCAGCGAGTCGCGGGCAGTGAACGCACGACGGTTGACGTCATCACAGTGAAGGGGGATACATGTCGATTGCGGACATCTCGGAGGATCGGCTCGGCGGACCCCGTGAGCACGAGCGCACTCCGCCGCACGACATCCTCGCCGAGCAGAGCGCACTCGGCGGCATGCTGCTGTCGAAGGATGCCGTCGCCGATGTCATCGAGACCCTGCGCGGCGCTGACTTCTACATCCCCAAGCACGAACTGATCTTCGAGGCGATCCTCACGCTCTACTCGCACGGTGAGCCGACCGATGTCATCACGGTCACCGACGAGCTCATCAAGACGGGTGAACTGCAGCGCGCCGGCGGCGCCGACTATCTGCACACGCTCACCTCGATCGTCCCTACCGCCGCCAACGCCGCCTATTACGCGTCGATCGTTGCGGAGCGCGCGCTCCTGCGTCGTCTCGTCGAGGCCGGTACCCGCATCGTCCAAATGGGATACGCCGGGCAGGGCGAAGCCGTAGACCTCGTCAACTCCGCGCAGGCGGAGATCTACTCGGTCACCGGCGCCGAGGCAGCCGAAGACTATGTGCCGCTCGAGACCGCGGTCGATGCCGCACTCGAAGAGATCGAGGCCGCGCGTGGCCGCGATGGCAAGATGACCGGCATCCCGACGGGCTTCAGCGGTCTCGATCAGCTCACGAACGGGTTGCACCCCGGGCAGATGATCATCATCGCCGCTCGTCCCGCGATGGGTAAGTCGACGCTCGCCCTCGACTTCGCGCGAGCCGCGGCGATCAAGAACAACATGCCGACGATCTTCTTCTCACTCGAAATGGGGCGCAGCGAGATCGCCATGCGCCTCATGAGTGCGGAGGGCGCCGTGCCGCTGCAGAACATGCGCAAGGGCACGCTCGACTCCCGCGACTGGACGACGATCGCCGCCACCCGAGGCCGCATCAATGAGGCACCGCTCTACATCGACGACAGCCCGAACATGACCCTCGTCGAGATCCGGGCAAAGTGCCGCCGACTCAAGCAGCGCGCCGGCCTGAAGATGGTCGTCATCGACTACCTGCAGCTCATGACAAGCGGCAAGCGGGTCGAGTCGCGTCAGCAGGAGGTCTCGGAATT
Organism: Microbacterium sp. UBA1097; assembly: GCF_002313585.1. Taxonomy (NCBI): domain Bacteria; kingdom Bacillati; phylum Actinomycetota; class Actinomycetes; order Micrococcales; family Microbacteriaceae; genus Microbacterium; species Microbacterium sp. UBA1097. The sequence goes on from NZ_DCBW01000003.1 coordinate 11,038, forward strand.
CTCCCGTGCGCTGAAGCTGCTCGCCAAGGAACTCGGGGTTCCCGTGATCGCGTTGTCGCAGCTGAACCGTGGTCCCGAGCAGCGTGCCGACAAGAAGCCGGCGCTGTCTGACCTGCGTGAATCGGGTTCGATCGAGCAGGATGCCGACATGGTCGTGCTGCTGCACCGTGAAGCGGCCTACGAGAAGGACTCACCCCGCGCTGGCGAGGCCGACCTGATCGTCGCCAAGCACCGTAACGGACCCACCGACACGATCACCGTCGCATTCCAGGGCCATTACTCGCGCTTCGCCGACATGGCCCCCGGCGACTTCGGATAGGTGTAGGTTTTTTTTGAAGTTGTCCATTTCGCAATCGAAATGTCCACCATGTGTCCATATGGACATTTCGCTCCATCTCGCCTCGAACGCATCCGGCCGGATACGTTTGGGCTGAGGAGCGAGGTGTAGGTTCTCGGCGAAGATGGCGGATTCTCAGATGAAGTGGCGGACAAATGGCGGATCCGCCATGTTCCTGAGAACGCTGCATGTAGTCGGACGTGAGGGCGCCGAGTATGCGGGACGAGAGACGGCGACTCTTCCGCAAGATGTCCGAGGTCGGCCGTACGCTGAATCAGCGCCCGCACCCGGGCCGCTGGGGAGAGGTGCTCCATGACGGTTCTCGAGTCTTTCGCTACCCTGCAGTCGGTTGTCGACGCGGATGTGAAGGTCGTGCAGATTGCCCGTGACCGTCGCGACACCTTCACGTCCGCGTTGCTGACCGCGCCGGATGTGAAGGTGGTGTGGGGGTCGGGTTCGCTCGCCCGCAGCACCCAGCTGCAGCCGGTGCATGATGTGGATCTCGTGGTCGAGTTCGATCAGGACGAGCACCCGGACTGGGGCGAGGACGGGGGCTCTGCCGAAGAGGCGATCGAGCGTTGCCATGATCTGGTGAACGATCTCCTCTCCGTGTCCCACGGATCGCGCGCGCAGCTGGTGCGCCTGATCCGCACCGCCGACCGCAATCGCGCCGCGAAGTGTTTCGTCGATCCGCCGGAGCAGGACAACGCGTTCACTGTCGATGTGATGCCAGCGTTGCGACGTCCGGACGGGATCCTGATCCCGTTCAAGAAGGAGGAGCGCTGGTCGCTCGCAGACCCTGAGTACCTCATCAACGAGGTCGCACGGCGGCAGCAGGACTGGTCGTTGTTTCGCCCGCTGGTCCGGGTCCTCAAGTACTGGTCGCGTCAGCATGAAGATGTGACCGGCACGGTCAAGTCGCTCGTGATGGAGGTTCTCGCGTTGGACTGCCTGTCGGTGAGCAACAACCGACCCGAGGCGTTGAAGAACTTCTTCGTCAACGCCTCGACGCACTCCTTGCGCGTTGAAGATCCCGCGGAGCTCTCCGGGTTGATCCAGCCGAGTCTGGACGTGGCCGGTCTGCGCAGGTCCCTAGAGGATGCAGCAGCTGACGCCGTCGCGGCGCTTCGGGCCGTCGCCTCCAATGATCAGCCGGCCGCGACACGTCACTGGCAGTCCGTCTTCGGGACTGCGTTCCCGCTCGTACTGCCTCCCGGTGGAGCGGGAGAGACTGGGCCGCGTCCGGTTCGCGATTCCCCGCAGGGCTGACCTTGATCCTCCGCAGCTGGTGGGAGGATGACCCGGGTCGTCTCGCGCAGGAGATCGACGACATCGGTTCGGTGGCCCCCGCCCTCGAGTGGACGCCCGAAGGTGCCGGTCACTTCAGCGGCGCACTCCCGGTATGGCCATTCACACGACCCGAACCAGCCGGGCTGTCAAACCTCGTCGACCAGCCGCTGCGCGCGCGGGTCGCGTACGGGCACGGCTTCCCCGCGGTCCCACCAATCCTCTACCCTTTGGAACCGCAGCCCGACGTCACCCTGCGAAGCTTCACCCAGTACCACGTGCTCCCCAATGGCGGCCTCTGCCTGCTCCGTGATGCCGACCAGTGGGACCTCTTCTCGCGGACCAGCGATCTGATCCTGAAAGCGTCGGGATGGATGATCGAGTTCGCCCTGTTTCAGCGCGGCAAGATCCCGAACATGACAGTCAACGGCATCGTCACCGACGAGCAACTCGATCACTTGATCACCGCGACCGCGGAAGAGACAGCGTGACCGAGCACAGCGCATGAGTGGCGAGAACTGGCTGGTGCTGTTGCCCACCGAAGCGATGGAGGTCATCGACAAGTCGTACGCGTGGGGCAATCTCACCTGCCGTCTGTCCGCACCGGACAAGGCCGCCATAGTCGTCGCCCTCTCGAACGAAGACTCGGACCTCGTCCATCTCACGGAGGATCCCGACCACTTCCTCACGGTCGCCGACTTCAATCGCGTCGGCCACTGGTACCGAGTGCCGGCGGACGCCGCGTTTTGCGCGTACCTTCTCACCCACCAACACGCGACAATGCCCTTCGACGCCTTCCAGACCCTCGTCCCGCAGGCGATCGCACCGCTTCCCGGCCAATGGCACATCGCCGTGACCTTCTGTCCCGACCCTCCGGAGATCCGCGATGGGGAACGGCTTCCGGCCTGGTCGGCGTGGACGATCTCGAACGACACCGTCCGCCCCATTTCTTTGGACATCCAGGACGGAACCCAGCATGTGACCGCCCTTGGAAGCCTCTGGCCAACCAGCCTCCTCTCGACCTCGCGGGCGCTCCTGCTAGGCGCCGGCAGCATCGGAGGAGACGCAGCCGAAGCACTCGCAAGCTACGGAGTTGGCCACATCGACCTGGTCGATCCTGACAAGATCCTCTTCCACAACGTTCCCCGGCACGTCCTCGCTGCCGCGAGCGTTGGAATGTCCAAAGTGGATGGATTAAAGGCATCCCTGAACAGGCAGTGGCCGGAAAGCAACATCAGCCCATGGCCCATCGACCTCACCGCCAACGCCAACATCACCCGACCCCTGATTGACGCCGCCGACATCATCATCTGCACCGTCGACGGAGTCGAACCCCGACGCGTCGCAAACTACCTTGCACGCCGTGCGGGCAAACCGATTGTGTTCGCCTGCGTCCTCGCCGACGGCAGATACGGAGAGATTCTGCGCATCCGTGCACTGCCCGAGGTCGGATGCCTCGACTGTCAGCGTCGATACATGCGCGACAACGGAATGATCGATCCCGAACCGAGCCTGGACCGAGGCTACGGGGACGGCACCCGACACAACCCGATGACCGCAATAGGTGGAGACCTTCACCTCGTTGGGAGCATCGCAGCGAAAGTCGCCGTCGCGACTCTCTTGCAAAACGCCGGTGAAGTCGATCAGACCCTCACCGATGACAACCTCGTCATCGCCCTCCGCCCATCACCCGGCTACGCCGCCCCCTTCGATGCGCGACGAGCACTCCACCCGCACTGGTCCTCCGCGACGCCCCCTTACCCGGACTGCCCCGCATGCCATCGCCACCCGTGAGCTGGACCGTCGGTATCACCCAGGGTGCGCTCACATCGATCAGAACGATCATCGCGAGAAGCGACCCCACGCTCGAAACCGGCGGTGCACTCTTCGGACACGAAAACGCCCTCGTCATTACATCCGCCTCCGCACCCGGTCCGAACGCCGTCCACCAACCCGGCTACTTCCTCCGTGACCTCGAATACACCCAACTCGCCGCGGACCGCGCCCACAAGGTCGACCGCTCACAATGGATCGGAGAATGGCACACCCATCCCAACGGTCCGCCAGAACCCAGCCCGCTGGATCTCAACACCTACATCTCCCACCTCGTCGACTTGGAACTTCGCTTCCATCGATTCATCGCGCTTATTGGGTCACCGAATCCCCGCCCGCACCTGAGCGTATGGGTGCTCGCGCAATCGCCAGACGGCATCGAACTCCACCGTGCCGCGCTCGCACTCACAGCAACCGATCAGGGCTCGCGGAACCAGATGCCACCCGGCGAAGCCACTGAAGTCCAACATCGAAGTTGAGGTTTCACCAGTACCGGCCGCTGCCCACATCATTGCTGACCGCTATGCGCGACGGGTAGAACTACGTCGTGGACCTACACAAAGCGCGTGGCGTCCGAACACGAACATTCGACACCATCCCCGCGGGCGATCTCCCAGCCGCGTCCATTGAAAGCGAGACCACCCATGTCCGAACCGTTCGACCTTGCCAAGGCATATACGGCGAAGCAGGACCACATGCTCACAGGGCTGGGGCTCATGCCGCAGTTCACAGATCATCCCGGCACCAAGGGTGACGCCACCGAGGAGCAATGGGTCAGCGTGCTCCGGGAGTTTCTTCCCCAGCGATACGGGGTCGGGCCAATCTTCGCAATCGACTCCCTCGGGCAACAGAGCGGACAGATCGACATTGCGATCTTCGATCGACAGTACTCGCCCCTTTTTTTCGAGCAGGGCGACGTCCGCTTCGTGCCGGTCGAGAGCTTGTACGCCGTTTGTGAGGTGAAGCCCAGAATGAACAAGGAGAACCTCGACTACGCCCGGGACAAGGTCGCCAGCGTTCGCCGACTTCACCGCACCTCAGCGGAGATCCGGCATGCAGGCGGTACGTATCCAGCTCAGGATCCGGAAGCCAAGCCGATCCTGGGTGTCTTTCTCAGCACGGATCTTGATTGGGGAGATATCCGCGGTGCTGCAGCTGTGGGCTCGATCACCGAGCCTCAGCCCACGGGGCTCGATCTCGGCATTGCTGTCCGAGGAGGCGCCTTCGATCAGACTGACGGGGTCGCGTACTCCCCAGGAGGACAGGAACTGATCTGGTTCGCGACGCGTCTGTATCGCGCACTTTCCCGGCTGGGAACAGCTCTAGCAATCGATCTGGATGCCTATTACGTTCCGCTGCAGTCCCCAGGCAGTTAGGAAGCCGTGCGCTCGGCCGATGCGGCTTCCCGGTCGGCGGCGTAGCGTCGCGCGGCTTCCCACCAGTAGTTGTCACGGATCCGGTAGAGCAGGGTCCGCTCTCCGGGCACGCGTCCGACGAACTCAAGGAAGTGTGCGTCGCGGAGCTTGTGGATCAGTGGGTGGACGATGCTCCCCAACAGTCCAGTCGCTTCGACGATCTGCTTGGGAGAGAAGGTGTCGCCTTCGAGGGCGGCGATCTCTATGACGACAGCGTTCATGTAGCTGTTGCCGAAGAACAGCCGCGACTCCGCTGGTGCGATCGGCTCCACTATCGTCATGCCCCGAGTTTCGCATACGTCACCGACGTCCGGCACGTGCGCGAGGTGATTCCGAGGCGACTTCCTTCCCGGTGTTGTCTATCTGACGTACACAACTTGATTCTGGTCGTTTCGAGAGTACAGTGAATGTGACATTCACTAGAACGTACGTCACGTAGTACGTAATTGACCGATTCGCAAGAGCAACTCGGTATGACGTGTGTTACGTATTCGTGGTGGTTTCGTGCATGGATGCACGCGTGTGTGGGCGCCCATGATGGCGACATGTTCACAAACCGCCGGACCGCAGGGGCTGGTTCGTTTCCGTTGTCGTACCAGGGAGCGTCGGGGCTGTGACCGGGCTGGCGTCGACGGTTCAGATTCGCAGGTCAGACGATCACGTCGATGTCATCGCCTTGAATGATGTTCGTCTTCGTCAGTTCGATACCGCGGTGCCGTGGCGGGAGTTTCGTTGGTACCGCAAGCAGCGACACTTCTCCGGCTCGTACTGGTCGGCGACGATGGAGGCCCCGGTGGGGTACGAGTCGCGGTTGGAGTATGTGAACCTGCTGCTGGCCGACTTCGACCCGCGGGTGGTGTGGATCCTCTCGCAGCCGTTTCTGCTCGACGGCGATGATCGCGGCACGCGCCGCAAGCACGTCCCGGATTACCTGTTCGTCCACGCCGATGAGTCGGGGTGCGTGGTTGATGTGAAGCCGGCTGAGAAGTTGTCACGCCCGAAAGTGCGCGATTCTCTGGGATGGTCGCGGCGCGTGATCGAGGGGCACGGCTGGGAGTACCGGGTGCAATCCGAGCCCGATCCTGTCGTGCTGGCGAACGTGCGGTTCCTCGCCGGGTATAGGCGGCGCTTCCAGTTCCTCGAGTCCGAAGTCGATGGCGCAGCAGAGTTGCTATCCACTCCGGTCACATTCGGCGAAGCGGTGCGAGCTGTCACGGCGATCACTGCCGATCCGCGATTGGCTCGGTCCGTTGTGTTGCACCTGATGTGGACGCGGCGCCTGCACACGGACCTCACCCGCGTGCTCGACATCACCAGCCTCCTGGAGACATGAGTGTCGAGCGCGACGATCCACACACCCGCAGATCAACGAGAAGGGAAACGCGTCCGATGAAGAACACCTGGAAGGTCAGCCCGGGGGCCCAGATTGCCTACGACGGAAAGATGTGCACGGTCGCGGAGATCGGTGATGGCGCCGTCATCGTCCGCACCGCGGATGGGCGCACTCGCCGTCTCCGCATGATCGATGTGCTGCAACCGGAGTCGGAAGGCGGCAGAGTGCACGTGCCAGGCAGGGTGGGCGACGACGAGCAGACGCAACCTTTGATGCTTGTCTGGTCGGACGCAACCCAGTCCGCTCAGGCGGGTGCTCACCATCGGGCGGATCACGTCCGTGAGGTGCTCACGGGATACCGGTCGGGCAGTCGTGAGGTCGCCCGAGAGGGCGAGCCACGACTGGAGTACCACCCGCAACGGCCGCTCCGAGAGCGACAGAAGGCCAAGGCCAAAGAGCTCGACATAGGCCTACGGACCCTGGAGCGATGGGTCTCCCGGTATCGAGACACCGGGGAAGCGGGTCTCATCGATACCCGGATGTCACGGACGGGTGCGGCACTGACAAACTTCGACCCGCGGTGGGTTGACGCCGCGCGAACGATACTCGATGAGCAGGACGATCAGTCCAAGGTGCAGAAGAAGATCATCCTCGCCCGGATCCGCGCACGCATCGAGAGACTTCACGGCCCCGACGTCGTCACATTCCCGTCCACCGCCAGCGCATACCGGGGCTTGGACGAGCTCACCCGCGGACGAGGCACTTTCGCGGGTTCCACGAAGGCAAAGAGATCGATCGCGAACCGGCCCGCCGCTCCCTACGGACGGTTGACCGCGTCACGTCCCGGTGAGTTCGTACTTCTTGACACCACCCCACTGAATGTGTTCGCCGTCGCTCCGGTGACGGGCAAGTGGGTCTGCGCGGACCTCACGGTCGCGATCGATCTCTACTCACGGTGCATTCTCGGGCTGCGCTTGACGCCAGGATCGACCAAGTCCATCGACGTGTCCGGTGTTCTCGTCGAAGCGATGCTGCCGTTCGACCTACCGGGCAGTTGGGATACCGCCGCTCGTGTCCCGTATCACGGCGTGCCTGACACGGTGCTCGTCGACCCCACCCGAACCGATGTCGCCCGTTTCACACGCGCCGGCATCTTGCCCGAGACGATCGTCGTGGACCACGGTCGCCCTTTCCTCTCCGAGCATGTCACCACCGCGTGCGCCCGACTGGGCATATCAATCCAGCCAGCCCGTATCTACCAGCCCACCGACAAGAGCCCGGTGGAGCGCTTCTTTCGCACTCTCGACTCTCTCCTGCAGGAGCTCCCCGGCTACAAGGGTGCGGACGTGTCGGGTCGTGGGGACGATGTTGAGGGTGAGGCGGTGTATACGGTTCCGCAGTTGGAGCAGATCATCCGCGAGTGGATCGCGACGGTCTATCACCTCCGCCCGCATGAGTCGCTCGCCGATCCCAGCCTCCCGGGTGTGAAGTTGAGTCCGGCGCAGAAGTATGACCAGGGGCTCGCTGTCGCGGGTTCGCTGCGGATGCCGACGGACCGGAATGTGCTGTTGGAGCTGCTGCCGGTGGTGAAGCGTCAGTTCAACCACTATGGGGTGGAGATTCACAATCTTCGCTACACGGGGGATTCGGTGGCGAAGTACCGCAACCGGGCCCGGTCGATCCACCGGGACACGGGCACGGAGTGGCCGTTCGTGGTGAACCCGGACGACCTGACGAAGATCTACTTCCACGACCCGGAGGATCACACCTGGCACACCCTGGAGTGGGAGCACAAGGACGCGTTCGACACCCCGTTCAGTTTGGACGCGTTGGAGTATGCGAAGAAGATTGCGATCCGGCAGGGCCGCCCCTCGCAGGTCGATGATGTTGCCGCGCAGTTGCTCGAGGACTGGGGCGCGGGCCGAGGGTTGACACCGTCGGAGCGGCGGATGAGCGCCCGGATGGCGGCCCGCCTGGATGAGAAGAACCCCGATCCGGAAGGGGTGTGGTCGTTGCGGACGGTGCAACGGATGCTGGACGCAGAACTCACGGCCGGGTCGGACCTGGCGACGGAGCTGACCGGCGGGGTGAGGGATCCGAGGACACGGGTCGATGTGCCGGAGACCGGAGATGATGACGACGAGGACGACATCGACGAGCCCACCATCCGTGGCGACTACCGCTTCGAGCCGATGGAGATGCTCCGATGACAACCACCCAGCCCCAGCCGCAGGCGGGAGCACGGCAGCGGAGCCTGTCCACCTACGAGGGGTGGAACGACTTCGCAGAACGCCCAGCCCGGACCCGTCCGGACACCCTCACGCTGAAGCGGCTGGCGGCGCTATCCACGCAGGAGCGTGTCGGGTATGACTTGGCGCGGCGTCAGTGGCACGCGAACATCCTGCTGCGCACCCGACAGGTGCAGGAGATCGAGTTGCAACTCGGCGACATCCTGGACTCGAACCTGCAAGACGCCGACCGGGTGAAGTCAGCGGCGGCGATCGACGCGCCGCCGGCGCTCGGGAAGTCCACGGTGGTGAACAACTTCGGTCGAGTGTTCCACCAGCAGCGGATCGCGGAGGCCGGGGAGTGGCTGGATCAGGACCGGGACGTGCGGCACCTGCCGGTGTGTCATGTGACGTTGACGGGCCGGCCGACGATCAAGGGTCTGCACATGATGATCCTCGGGTTCTACGCCCACCCCGCCACCGCCGGGATCCTGCACCGCTCGATGGCGGGTAGAGATCTTGCCCGGGCAGCCGCGGAGTGCATCGAACGCCACGACACGCGCCTGGTGATCGTTGATGATCTCCACTTCCTGCGGATGAATACCCGTGACGGGGTAGAGGTCGCGAACCAGTTGAAGTGGCTCTCGAATGAATACAACGCCACGTTCCTGTTCGCCGGTGTCGCCCTCCGCAAGCGGGGACTCGTCGGGGAGGGCCAGACCGGCGAAGGCGCAGCAATGGCGCAGACCTTCCGACGGTGGACAGTCCTCAGCCTGGAACCTTTCACCCTCGCCCACAAACGCGGCCGCGATGAATGGGACCGGCTGCTGTTCGGCATCGACCAGGCCCTCGTGCTGACCGACGGGAGAGACGGGATGCTCGTCGACCTCTCGCGGTACCTATTCGCCCGCACGACCGGGAACATCGGGTCGCTGATGGACCTGATCCGCCGCGGCGCATCGCGCGCAATCCGCACCGGCAGGGAACGCATCGATCGGGAGCTGCTCGATGATATTCGCATCGACGAGGGCGCCGAGACGGAACGTCGTGAGCTGGAGGCGAAGCTGGAACGGCAGCTTCGAAGCCAGAGAGCGGGCCGCCGCCGAAAGACCCAGGGTGGCGAGGTGGCAGCCGCATGACCGGCAAGGCCGCGACGCGTTCCGACGAGGTGCGGGTGCTGCCGTTTCGGGTGCGGCCACTGCCGGATGAGCCGTTCGATTCCTGGCTGGAGAAGATGGCGGCCACCTATGGGGCGACGATGAACGAGATGGCATGCGCGCTCGGTCTCATCGAGCAGGAGAAGGGTTTGGCTGTATCGGCGACCGCGTGGATGGCGGACAAGTGGGCCACAACCCTCACCGAGGAGCAGGCTGCCCGGCTTGAGGCTTCCACGGGCATCCCTGCCGATCAGTTTCACGAGATGACGAGGATGCGCTTCGCCCGTCACGCGATCCGCTATACCCGGCAGGGTCGGATCAGCGCGCAATGCCCGGCTGCAGGGACCGCGGGACGATACTGCCCGGAATGCCTGGTCGATTCGGGTGGACGGTGGCGGATGTCGTGGCAGTTCCCGTTCGGGTTCGCCTGTGCCCGCCACCGCCGCCTTCTCGTGGATCGGTGCCAGACCTGTGATCTTCCTGCCCGACACCGCGCTCACCCGCTCGCACTTGTTCCCGTTCCCGGGCGTTGCCACAATCCCGTGCGGGGTCCGGGGAGGGGTCCGCAGGCCAACCGGTGTCGCGCGGACCTCACCGAGGACCGGACCCGCACGCCGGTGCCGCAGGCGGTGCTGGATGCGCAACGGGCGATGATGCGCATCGTCTCCACCGGTCAGGCGCAGTTCGGGATCTATGCTGATGCACCGCAGCCGGCCGTGCCTGTGTTGGAAGACATTCGGCTACTGTCCCGCACCGCGCGGGACGCAATCGTCGGCGGTCACAGCATCGACGCGAGCCCGCTGGGCCGGGAGCTCATTGGGCTGTTCGAGATGAGCGAGGACTGGACGAGGGCGATCCGGGCGCGACCAGACTCTGCCGTCGGGGCCGCTGTCGGCACCACCCTCGGTCACCGCGCACTGACCAATCCGGCCGCGATCATCTCCCTGCTGCAGGGGCGGCTGGCGCACAGCACGTCGTACACCGCGCACACACCACAACTACAGACCCTGATCGCGGCCGCGCTGGGTCGCCGCCGCCGCCCCACCGTGTTTCTGCAGTCCGCACCGCCGTCGGGCGTCAGCCCGGAAGAGCGAGCACGGAAAGTGCCGGCACAGTTGTGGGGGGACTGGATCGCCCAGTACGCCCCACTGCGGGTCGACAACGAGATCGCCGCGTCCGCGCTGGCAGCAGCGGTCGTGTTTACCGGCACGAGGCTCACACACTCCGCCGCGCTCGCGCTGCTCGATCCGCACGCACCGTCACGGCAGGTGACGCACGTGATGCGTGAGCTGGGCCGCAGCACTCACCACGTGACGACCCTGCACGCGGTCCTCCGCCTGGCAGCTCTATTGGACACGCAAGACGTGCCCATCGACTACGCCCGCCGCCGCCACCTCGACTACACCGATCTCCTGCCCGAATCACAGTGGGGGCAGCTCTGCCGGGACGCGGGCGTGTCCCCAGGGAGCGGACGACGCTGGGAGTTGGCGCGCGCAGCCCTGTACCAAGAACTCTCCGGGAACCCGCTGCGTGCGATGCCTACGGCGTGGCACACGACCAGGGCGAGCCCGCCCGCCGTAGCCCGCTTCGTAGAGGAGCTCCCGCCGGCGGTGCGGGCGGCGCTCGATCAGATCGCCGCAGAGTTCCTCGTCGCCAACGGCATTCAGGAGCCCGTCACCTGGACACCCGAACCCACCCCTCAGCTCCCGGAAGTCGGACCCCAGATCGCGCCGTCGTGGCCGCCCATCCGGCCGGCACGAGCGACAGCGACAGAAGCCATGCCACCAGACCGGCTGACGCAGGTGTACGCGGCGGGAGCTTCCACCTACACGATCGCCGCAGACACGAGGGTGTCTCGGCAGACAGTGGGTCGCATTCTCGCCGACGCGGGCACCCGGACTCGAAGGGGACGACCCCGCACCTTCGACCTCGACCCCCGTTGGCTCCGCGATCACTATGAAACGAAGCACTGGACCATCGCACAGATCGCGCAGCTCGCCGGCTGTAGCGAGATGACCATCAACCGGCATTTGCATAGCGCCGGCATCCCGGTCCGCCCACGCGGGGCGCGCATCAACGGGTCTACCTCGGACGCAGGCAGGCAACGATCTGACCCGCCCGCCCCGCGGGGCCCATCACAGGCTCACGGACTCCGTCGCAGCACTCCCGTCGAGCCATCGACGAATACTCGAATTCCAGACACGCGAAGGACGTCGGCATGACGCAGAAGAAACGAACTTCCAGTCGGCTGCGGCACGACGCGCGGGAACGCGTGAAGGTGACAGGAGAGAAGTACACCACGGCGCTGAAGGCAGTCATGGATGCGGGTTCATCCAGCAGCCGAGCTGGAGGACGAGATCAGGGCGAGGAGCCTGCGGGTCCCGCCGACACGCAACGCGCACCCGACGACACCCGTGACCGGAGCTGAGTCCGGGGTGGGATCTCTGCGATGACGGTCGAGGGCAAGGAATGCGTGGTGTCGGCCGACTCAGGCCGGGAGGACAAGCCGTGGTCGGCACCTCACCTCGCGCCGCTGTTCATTGAACTCACCGCTGACGAGACGGCGCCGGTGTGGGCGCGTCGCGCTGTGACATTCCTCCATCGCTACGCCCGCGAACACGGCCAATCCCCGACCTTCCGGGAAGTATTCCCGGAGCTCGCGTCGCACGATCTCAGCGCCGCGGAGCATCAGGCTGCCTGGACGTCGTCGTCGCCGCGGTACCTGACGATGGTGCACTGGCAGCGTTGTGGATGGATCCGCTTCCGACGAGAACCGCGGACCCTCCGATCCGGCCCCGCGGCAGGCGAACTGTTCATACCGTCGCCCGCGCCGAAAGCGCGTCCGAGGCAGTCCTAAGCCTTGGCGGTGTTCCCGGGGGAGTCGGGGTGGGAAGAGTAGAGCGCGCCGAGGAGTTCCTCCAGCGCGACGCGCAGTTCGTTGTAGCCCATCGTGTAGAACATCGCGTCGGAGTTCGAGGTTTCGGTGGCGTCGAGGTTGGCGAGGAGTTGACGGGCTTCACGGACCGCCACATCGAGCCACGGCTCGACATCCGGTAGGCCCCGGACCCACTCGTCGATGACGGTGAACGGGATGGGCGCGTATGCGTGGGCGTCGACGCCGACGTGGAACTGGTGCCCATTCGGGCCGTGGTCGCGTGCGTGCGTGTGACCGTGCAACAGCGGGATCCCATCGTCCCAGCGGGGCCGGTGCGACGTGTGTCGGTCCGACTCCTGCGAGTCGCCCTTGTACGGGTAGTGGGATGCGAGGATCCGGTAGCCGTGCCGGGTGCCTTCGATGACCTCCGGCAGAATCGTCCACCCGGCCGCCTCGTAGAGCGGCGCGAACCGTTCGATCGCCTTCCTGGACTGTGTCGCTGGTGAGACCCGGTCATGGTTCCCGGGGACGAGGTACCGGTGACCGTTCAGCTGCGCGGTGAGGGTGATCGATTCCTCGATCGGCCCGAGCGCGACATCCCCGAGATGTAGCACCACATCTGTCGGGGCGACCGTCTCGTTCCAGCGGCGGATGAGCTCGGTGTTCATCTCGTTGACGGTGGTGAATGGACGGTCCGCGAGTTCGCTGATCCGGGCGTGGCTGAAGTGGGTGTCCGCGGTGACGTAGTCGACTCGGTCGAAGTCGAACCACGGATACTCACTCACGGCTAACGCTCCTCGCATGTGACGGATGTCTAGCAGAATCTAGCGGTGTCTAGCGTTTCGGTAGACACCGCTAGATGTTCCTAGAGTTCGTCGAGATCGATCCCGAATTTCCGGGCGAGATCGGAGCGCGCCACCTCCGCACTGTCGGCGGGACGCTCCCGGGCGATACGGGCGATTTCCTCGTCTTCCGCCGCATCCTCCGTGGCGGCGACCGCTGCCAGCTCATCGATCAGGACAAGAACGGGTGTGCCGTCGGCGGTCGCGCGGCGGCGGATCTCGGCGGCGGCATGGCCGAGGGTGTACATCCGCTCCCACGGGTGCTCGCCGTGGCGAGCGATGGCCACGGTGTCGCGGGTGTAGCTGCGCTCATCGCCTGGGACGAGCCACCGTTCGGTGCCGTCCGAGGCGAGGAAGAAGTCGACGTAGCAGTTCCCACACGGCATCCGGTAGACCCCGGGCTCGGTGGGGGCAGAGTCGGTGCTACGCGCGATCATGTCGCGGATGATCCGCCCCCAGTCCGTGTTGCCGTCAGAGTGTGACATCGGCCAGACCCTTCGTTTGGCGAACGGAGTAGTCTCTCACACCGGTGAATTTGTGTCCACTGATTGGGTCAGAGCCTGTTCGAGTCGAGTGGTTGCTCTCGCTCAGGAAGTCTCGCCCGTCGTGAGATGCTCGCCTCATGGCATCGCACACTTCAAGCGGCTGAAAGCGGCCCCAGAAGACCTCATCGACATCCAGCGCTGCGTGACGTTCGTCGCGGGCATGGGCCTGGACCCCGTTTGGCCCGAGGCCCAGCAAGGCCTAGCAGCCGGTGGAAGGCCATTTCACTCGACGCGCTGGACCGATCACAACTCAATGGGTAGCCCACCCGAGGCACATGAACGTGCTGCTCAAGGCGCGCCGCCTCGGTGGGACGGCGGACGGCGACTGATATATCGAGCCGTGTCATCGCAGCCGGTGTCTGCAGCATGCAACAGACTGATCTGGCAACCCGGCTTCGCCGGTAATGCACAGCCCCTGGCAGACACAGCGGGCCAAGTGACCACGAGCGGAGAACAGATGGCGAAGATGCGAGTGCACGAGCTCGCCGCCGAACTGGGAGTCGACGCAAAGGCCGTCTTGGTCCGTCTGCGAGAACTTGGTGAGTTCGTCAAGAGCCCGTCTTCATCGATAGAAGCTCCAGTTGCTCGCAAGGTGAGGGCGTCGTTCGGTGCCCGACCCCCTCGACCCGGTTCGCCTCGGCCATCGCCGATGCGACGTGAGCACGTAGACCCGCATGTCGATCGGCCGGGATTCGATCCGACCGCACCATCCACTCGACAGTTCGGCTGGCGATCGGGCGCTGTGGCGGCGCCCCAGCACCCAGACCTGCTGGCAAACGTCGAGCGCGTTCGATACAAGTACCCGGTCCTGCGTGACCACATCGACGCTCTGCGAAGTCTTGGCTCCCAGGTGGTCTACGCGGGGTTCTGCCGTCAGGATGGCTTCAGGGACTGCGCGATCGTCCATGTGCGATTCAGTGGAGCGATCGAGGCCGGGTTTGGGTTTACCCGCGAGGTGATGATCTTCTACAGTCCGCATGAGGATCTCCAGGGCCGGACCTTCCAGGCTGCGGCCCGCGAGCTCGGTGGCGCCGATCGTTCCATCACTCCGGACATCTTCTTCATGTGGTCGCCCGATCGGCGTCTACAGATCAAACTGAACGACTGGTCGCGCCCCGCGAAACTAGCGATCCCGCTCTTGATTGACGACGAAGACGAACTCTCGCTAATTACCCTTCTTCGCGACTACATCTATGCCCGAGACCTCTTCTACATGACGACTCCCGTGTATGGCGCGAGCTTCTTCGGCCGCAGGACACTGCTGCAGTCGATGCGTGACGACGTGTTCAACCAGCGAGTCACAGGCGTCTTCGGACTGCGGAAGTCGGGCAAGACGAGCATCCTCATGCAGCTTAAGGAGGAGTTGCAAGAGGACAAAGTGGTGACCGTCCTCATGGACCTGGAGGCCTTCCCCTCTCCGCCGGAAGACCCCACCGACGACATCGTCAGCGATCTGCGTCGACGACTGATTGCTGAACTCAAAGCTCACAAGCTGCGCACCCAAGAGCTTTCGCAGCTGCAGGAACGCCCGAGCATCCTCGACCTGAAGAACGCTCTCCAGGCGATACTCAAGCATCTCCACAAAGACGGGCATAGGATCCTGCTCCTCCTGGACGAGATCGAGTACTTGACCCCAGCGGATCGCATCGATATCGCTGAAGGCGACATGCCACGCATTGCGCAGCTGCTATCGGCCCTCAGGAGCATCGTGCAGGAGTCTGAGAACTTCACCTTCGTGCTGTCCGGCCTTACAAGCGCCATCGTTGAAGGTGGACGACTGTATGGTCGACCGAATCCCCTCTTCTCTTGGGCGAAGGCCGTGTACGTGAAGCCGCTGGAGCGAGAAGAGGCGGACGATCTCGCGAGCACCGTCGGCGGCAAGATGGGCATCCAGATCGAACCTGGTGCGCTCGAGGCACTCCACGAGGCGTCCGGTGGTCACGCCTATCTGTATCGAAATCTGAGCTCAGCCGTCGTGCAGCACCTTCCGACCGACGTCTTCCAACGTACGATGACTCGCGCTTCCGTGCTCACAGAACTTGATGATTGGAAGAGTCGCGTCCAAGGCAACATTGAGGAGATGGTCCAACACGTCAAGCGCTACTACGCGAACGAGGCCGTCATGCTGGACGTGCTGATGGACAGTGCAGCCGACTTCAAGGAACTCGCATCCAGCGAGCACGTCGCAGTTCGTCGACTGAAGGACCTGGGTCTGATTCACGAACAGGACGGCGAGTTCGAAGTCAGCGTGATCCTGGAGCTCGTATGAGCGCGACCGACTACTCCGACTGGATACTGGGCGTTCACCGAAAAGCGGAGCAACTCCGCGTCGTGTTCCTGCAGCTGGGCTCGAGCAACGAGCCAGCCCGCCGCGCTCTGGGGGCTTCGCAGGTGAACGTGACGCGCGTCCGGGACTACTTGCAGCCAGATGGCCCACTTACCACCGGAACAGTCGTGATCGACGGGATGGAGTCGCTCACGATGCAGAGTGAGGCCACTCAGATGGGTGCGCTACGCGAGCGCGTCTTCAGCGACGTCGAGGCCGGCGGCAGGGTCATCCTCCTCTCCCGGGCGCCTCGGATTGCTTTCCCTCCAGTGGTCGGGAGTTCGCTCCTTGACGACGCCAGCCTGGCGCATGCTCCGGTCGTCAAGAGCACAGGCGCTCACGAGTGGCCAACGTGCGTTGAAGACGGCGCCTCCCCGGCCGACGTACTGTGCCGGGCGCTGACAGAACTCGGTATGGACCTGGCTGCGTCTCTCGATCGTGTCGTGTACGAGAGCCTGCTGATTGGCCAGAGCGCGCTGGGCCTGCTCAACGCGAGGGAGCTTGAGGCGCTGGATGGTTCCAGCCTTACAGCGCCCGACGGTGCGACTCGGACATGGAATTTTCCGAAGCATCTCGGACCGCTCAAGAAGGCGCTCGACGAGGTTCTCGCGGATGCCCTCGATCCTCAGCAGCAGCTTGCCGAGGTGAGTTCGGGACTCTGGAAGATCGAGCGGATCATCCGACGCGAAGTGCGTCGGCGCGCAATCGCCGCATGGGCGGAGAACTGGCGCACGCAGTGCCTGAACGGCGACCTTCCGGAAAAAGTGCTCGAGCGAGCGAGCGAATCGGCATACATGGGCGCCACGTCGGTCAAGCAATTGCGCGACCCTCTCGAATGGCTCTCACTCGGGGAGTTGCTCCAACTAAAGGACCGTTCCCAGATCGGCGACTTGGGGTTGAGCGCCGCTCACTGGCGACAGTTCAGCGCGCAGATCATGCCGATTCGGAATCGTCTGGCACACATGCGCAGTCTTCGGCCCGAGGACGCCGCCGACGTCGTCAAATGGCAGCGAGTGCTCGAAATGCGATTCCCCACAAATTGAGACGAGCGCACTGCGAGGAGCGTACGCCCGATCAGTAGGCTCATCTCGGTAGCGGGTGAGGAGATTCGAATGGCGGAGAGCACCACTGCCGATCTGGACGTCAACAGGTCCGACCGGCGACTCGGGCGCGCTGTGACGCGGGTTCATCAAGCCTCGCGCACAATCGACCCGGCTCTGAGACCCAGACTCGAGTCACTACTTCACGCAGGCGAAGCGATGGACTTCGTCGCCCGCATCCATGGATTCTCCGACCCCTTGAGTGCATCCGCCCTCGAGTCTTTCGCCGTCCAGGCAGGAATTGGAAGGCAATCACTTCACTCGACCGTGCTGCCGGCGCTGAAGGCTGCCAATGTTGCAGACTTCGCGCTGGACACACAAGGCGTTGTAATCGAGGTGCAGGAGTTTCTGGGCGTAACCGGGAACCTCATCGAACAGTCCTACCGCGTTCTACAGCAGCTCAACCCGACCATCGATGAGATCGTAACGCTGCACTCGATCGAAGTCGCATCGTTCGCCCCGTTGACGACCACCCAACATCTCGACCAACTCCACCGACGAGGATTCAACGACCAAGTCAGCGAAACCGGTCTGAACCTTGCACTGGCGACAGGCCTTACAAAGCGCGTCAACTCCGTCGATCTCGCCGAGGACGTAATTTATAGCCCTTACGTGTGGGAGTCAGGACAGATTGAGATCGCGTCGTTCCTCCGTGGCCTTCCCCCGGGCGAGCGCGACGCGCTTCTCGGCATATGTGAACAGGCAGCGCAACACCCCGGCCTCGCACTTCCACTCCTCGCGCAACCGACCCCCGGCGTGTTCGGCGCAGCACAGAAGGTCGGACTCGTCCAGGCCGCCACCGTCAAGTCGACGGGAGGATCCGGAGCGCAGACATATGTCTTTTCACCTACTCTCGAGTCGGAGGACGACCGGCTCACAACCACCGAGGCGCTGAATCAGCGCAAGCTTTTTGTCGCCCACATGCTCTTCGGGCATGAACGAGCGGAACGTAGCGGCGGTCGAATACACGATCCTGTGGTCCTCGTGCGGGCGCTCCTAAACCGCGGGAGCGTTGGGCCTGCGAGCAACATCAGCACCGACTACCACCTGCTTGAGGCGCACGGCATCGTTCGCGTCCGTGAAACGGACCACGGCCGGGCATACCTCGAACTTGTGAAGGAGGAGATCGTCGAAGGCGGGCTCGCGTGGCTTCAGAACTCATCAACGTCCGCAGGAACGACGGACCCGACGGTGAACCTCCTCCGAGCTCCAGGCGAGTTCACCAACCCAGAGCAAACACGTGCGGGCGCGGGCGACCTCGGAGCCGCTGACGAGATCGCGAGATCAGCGATCCTCGAGCTGAGAAAGGAACTGCAACGTGCCACCCGTCAAGACCGACCCGCTAACCCCCGGTGATCGACTCGAATGCCGCGTAGGCCAAGTGTGGTTCTGGGAGGGGTACTTCACTCGGGTAGGCATCGACCTCATCAGCTACTACGGCGCGGAACTCATCCAAGTCACCGACCTGGATCTACTCGCCATCGGGCTTGGTCCCGGGCTCGAGAGTCACCGGACCATTGGCGAGTCCAAGAGCGGGACGGGGAAGAGCGCGCCGAAACCACTCGACCGTATTGTGTGGCTACGCGGACTGCAAGAGTTGGTAGGCGCAGAGCGAGCGGAACTGACTGTTGCCTCGAGCGTGACGCCCAGAACCCGGGAGCTGGGCCGCCATTCCCGCGTCAGCGTCGAATCGATCAACGACCTCCAGGCGCGAGAGGCCGCACTTAATCTCTCGAAACTCACAGATCTTGGGGCCCACGGACCCAACGCCCTGCTTCTGCGGCGCACAGTCAAAGTAGTCAGCAAGGACGATCCCACGCTCGGACCTGCGTTCAAGTTCCTCACTTCCACCGTGTGGTTTCTAGATCCGTTCGCTGCACTGAAGCAGAGCCTGGGTCTACTTGAGACGCTTTGCCAGCGCTGGACGCCCGGCGTCAAGGATGACGAACAGCTCGCGGTACGGTGGCTCATTTCAGAGACCCTCAGTATCTGGGTACTCAACCTCGTAACGATCGTGGGATTTGTCCGCCCGATGGATCCGAGTGCATTCACAAGTTTTCTTCGCGAACGCCTCGCAGACGGAGTTGTGCCCGCTCAGCGCATGCGCCAGTTGTCGCGCGACTTCGACAAGTTCATCAGTGGACTGCTCGCGGCGGCGAAGGCCTCGCCCGAGGTGCGGACTGAGGCCATGGGCGCGTTTGAGCCCTCACCGCCGGAGTGGGCTGACTCTGCTGCAGAACTCGCAATCCGGCTAGGCCGTCAGCCCGCGCTCCGAGACTTGCCTCGACAGCTTGATCTCGTCGTTCACGAGCGGCTAGCTCGTGGGCGAGACATCTCAGAAGCTGCGGGGGCTCAGCTTCGACTCAATGATCCGGCGGCAAGATCAAGCGTGAGCCTCATTGCAGCGTTCCTGCGAAGCTTTGGCTCTCTGAAGGACGACATCAGCGAGCTTCTAATCGCAGGGTTCGGTAAGCCGGCGCAGGCGCCGCCCGAGCCTGCACCCCAGCAAGAGATCGAAGCGACTGCTCTCACACTGCCCGGCCTCGACGCCGCTGACAGCGTTGCCGAGGACTGACTGGCGTGGGGCTGTAGGGATTCGCCATTCCCCACGGAATCCTGAGCCTTCGGCCACTGCCAACTACCGGGGATTCCCGGCATCCTCGGCCATTTCCAACGGGAACCTACACGTCGTCGAGGTCGTCGTTGCAGTGAGCTTCCGATGGTCGGCGACATGCGCGGGTTCGTCGCGGGGGCCTTCGATCTCGAACCCGCAGACACCGCAGCTATGCAGCCCGATGCCGTCGACGTCGTCCGAGGGGATGTACATCGTGGTGGGCTCTTCGCACATCAAGCAGCGCATGGTGTCTCCGTTCGTGATTGTCAGGTGATCGGTTGGACGGTGGCGGAGTATCCGCGGTGGGAGCCCCAGGCCGCGGCGATGCGGTCGGCAATGTCGCGGTCCTCGCCGAGGTATGGCCGGTATCTCTTGCCGCGAGGGTCGGTGATCACGACCTGGACGACGCCGGCGGGCTCGCGCACGGTGACCCTGGCGGCGGGGATCGGATATGCCTGGACGCGACCGGCGATGATGAAAGTCGGGTACAGGTCGCGTGCGAGCTCCGGGGCACGGAACACGTCGTGAACCCACGCCGTGATGGCGAGCGCGCCGGCGGGGCTGAACCCGATGAGGCGGGCGGGGAGTTGCTCGAGCCCGGCGCGGACGAAGTAGTGCTCGTCGACGAGGATCGGCGTCGGCGGGAGCAGGGTTTGCTCGTCGTGGGCGGGGTAGATGGTGAGGCTGGTGCGGCTGTTCATGAGGCGCTCGTTCATGCGGTGCGGCGGATGCCGGCGGCGATGATGTGGGCCTTGGTGGGCCGGGAGTAGAAGCCGAAGCTGTCGTCGTCGTCGGAAGCGGAGACGGTGGCGGTGAGTAGATCTTCGCCGTCCGGCGTGTGCTGCCGTCGCTCTCCGTGGAGATGGAATCCCGGCTGTCGGTCTCGTCCTGGCGACGGTCTTCACGCAGAGCGGCTGGGTCGGAGCAATGGCGGTGACCGCCGCGACTCTCGTCGTGGCGGCGCTGATCGTCTGGCACCGTGCCCGATCCGGTCTCGTTCGTGCGCTGGATCCTGATCATGCCGTGCGCCGGAGCCGATCTCTGTCGTGGTCACCGGGCAACCCGGGTGAGCTGTTCCAAATCGGCACAGCGCTGTGGCGGAATCCTCCCTGAGAGTAGAGCTCATCCACCGAGTGGTCGCCTAGTTCCTGCAGGCGCCGAGCATCAACGAAGGAGTTATGCGATGTCCTCGTCAT
>NZ_DCBW01000007.1:0-971 GCF_002313585.1 Microbacterium sp. UBA1097
TGCATGCTCTCGCCGTATGGCGGCGATGCCCGTGTGAAGGACCCGATGTAGGCGTCGGTGCCGGCCAGGACCGGAACGCCCGCGGCATGCATCGCGCGCGTGCTCTCGTGGGCGTGTGCATAGCTCACACCGGGAACGCCCGCTGCGGTGAGATTCGCGGCGACGCCTTTCATCATCGTCAAGGTCGGGATGAACACCGTGCCCTGGGCGAGCATCGTCTCAGCCGTCGCATCGTCGAGCGCGCGGTCGAGTGGAGCATGGGTGATCATGTCGGCCCCCGCAGCGAGGCTCATACGCACAGCTTCGTACAGGGCTGCGTGCGCGATGACCTTGAGCCCCCGCGCGTGCGCAGCAGCCACGAGTGCATCGAGCACGTCCTGGGTGGGACCGGGCAGATCGGCGATGATCTTGATGTAATCCACCCCGTCTGCCACCTGCACCTCGACGAACCGCTCCGCCTTGTCGGGGGAATCGACCAGCGCGACGTCCGGATAGGTCGGAATGCGGCTGTGCGTGCTGCCCTGAGATGTCGCCGCCATGCCGGCGGTGCGGAAGTCAGCGACTCCCCTCAGTCCCCGCAACGACTGGAACTGTGATGCGGGCCATGTCGCCATGTCCAGGCCGGTGGTGACACCGTACGTGGCGAGCGTCTCGAGGGACTCGCGCCCCTTCAGGTGCATGTGACAGTCGATCAGGCCAGGAAGGAGCACCGTACCTTCCGCGTTGACGACAGCGGCACCGACGACGACCGCATCCGCTGATACGTCACCGATGCGCCCGTCGGGCTGGACGACGACCGTCGTGGGGGCGCTCAGACTGTGTCCGTCGAAGACCCTGGTGTTCGTGATCGCGGTCGCAGAGACTGCGCCGAGCGTGGAATCCGTCATGAACTGCTCCGTTCGAGGAGATGTAGATACGAGACATTATTGTTCACGGGCTGACTACTCTCCCGCCGACGCGTTGACGGCGGC
>NZ_DCBW01000007.1:1287-5498 GCF_002313585.1 Microbacterium sp. UBA1097
CGGCGAGCTGCTCGTCGGGGGTCATGTTCATGAACGCCTCGAGCATCTCGGGAGTCATCTCGTAGACGGTCGGGAACTGCCCGATCGGCACGACGGAGTGCAGCACCCGGTCGCCGTAGACGTGCACGAGGTTGTAGGACTGGCCGCCGTCCTGGCCGCGGGCACCGGGGTAGGCGACGGCGAGGTCCTGCGTGTAGCAGGTCGCCGACGCGACCGACACGGGCACGCCCGCGAACGTGCTGGTGGTCGAGTAGTGCAGGTGACCGCCCAGGATGCCGCGCACGTCGGTGCCCCGGATGACCTCGGCGAGGCGCTCCTGGTCGCGCAGCTCGACCAGGGCGATGAGCCCGATCGGGCTCGGCACGGGCGGGTGGTGCAGCGCGATGAGGGTGCCGTCGGGCGCGGGGACTTCGAGCTCGCGGCGCAGCCACGCCAACTGCTCGTCGCTGATCTCGCCGTGGTGCTGCCCGGGCACCGTCGAGTCGAGCGCGATGATGCGCAGACCGTTGACGTCGTAGACGCGGTCGACGGGCTCGGACTGGTCGGCCTCCTCGTCGAGCAGGCCGCGGCGGAACGCGACGCGCTCGTCGTGATTGCCCATCACCCAGATCACCTGGGCACCGAGCTTCTCGGCGGCGGGCTCGACGATGGCCCGCAGGCGCTCGTAGGCGTCGGGGCGGCCGGTGTCGGCGAGGTCGCCGGTGAACACGATCGCTTCGGGGCGGGCGTTGGCCTTGGTGAAGCCGTCGAACAGCTCTGCGAGGTTCTTGTCACTGTCGATGCGCTCGTGCAGCAGGTCGCCGTCGCCCACGAAGTGGGTGTCAGAGACATGCAGGATGAAGTGCTCGGGAGCGGGATGCTGGCTCGCGATGTGCGACATGGTGTGTGTTCCTTCCGATCAGACCGCGGTGGCGGCGGGGTCGATGATCACGGCGGTGAGACGCTCGAGCTCGGTGGGGGTGAGTCCGTGGGCGAGGAGGTAGGCGCTGATCGACCCGTGCTCGCGGTCGATGCGCTCGAGCAGCGCCTCGAGCACCTCGGCGGGGCTCTCGGTGATGAGTTCGACCATTCCCGCGGTCAGTTCGATGCCGCGCTGTTCGAAGACGGCGGTCATCGCGTCTGACCACTCGCCGCGCAGGTTCTCGGCGGTGGCGGCGTAGTCGGCCACGACGTCGTCGCGGTCGACCCCGGCGGCGGCGAGCGCGAAGGCCACGACGAGACCGGTGCGGTCTTTGCCGGCGGTGCAGTGCACGAGCACCGCGTCGTCGTCGTCAGCCGCGATGATCACCCGGATCGCGTCGACCAGCTGCGCCCCGCGCTCGTCGACGATGTGGTCGTAGACGGGCACGAGTCCGACGTGCGTGGTGGCCTGCGCGGCCGGGTCGGCGTCGTCGAACACGGGCAGGTGGTGCACGGTGACCTCGAGCCCGTCGACCGCGCTCGGCGCTGTGGCGCGCTCGTCGCCGCCGCGCAGGTCGATGATGTGGGCGACGCCGATCTCGGCCAGCCGGTCGCGACCGGTCGCGTCGATGCGGTGCAGAGCATCTGACCGCAGCAGCTTGCCCCACCGGCTGGTGCCGCCGGCTGCACGGTAGCCGCCGGTGTCGCGCAGGTTGTAGAGGCCGGCCACGGCGTGGCGACGCTCACGAGGCGCCGCGGTCGCGGCATCCGGCGACGAAGCGGCCGCGGCATCCGTCGCCGAAGGCGTCAGGTCGAGGTCGATGGTCATTCGATCAGCCCCTGCGCGCGCTCGGCGGCCTCGGTCATAGTGGCGGCCGGGTCGGCGCCGTAGAAGACCGCGTCTTCGATGGCGGTGGCGAGCACCTGGTCGACCTGGGCGTAGCTGTCGCCGGGGTACGACACCCACGGCTCGAGCGCGTCGAGCTGCTCGAGGTTGGGCTTCACGAGCGGGTTGGCTTCGACCCAGTCATAGAGCGGTCCGCCCTCGTCGGCCATGCTGCTGCGCAGCGGTAGGTACCCGATCTGGGTCGAGATGATCTCGTAGGCGCGGGGGCTGGTCATGAACTGCATGAGCTCCCACGCGGCGGCCTGCTTGGCGGGGTCGGTGGCGAACATCGCGAGGAACGAGCCCGAGTTGGTGGGCACGACCGCCTGGTCTCCGAACGCGGGCAGGGTGTGAGCGTCGAGGGTCCAGCCACCGGCCTCGGCGCCCATCATGAACGCGCCCTGCAGGGCCGAGCTGTTGACGTGGATCGCGGTCTTCCCCTGCGCGAACGCCTCGTACTGGCTGGTGAAGTCCTCGTTGGTGAGCACGCCGTCCTCGTACATCTCGGTGAAGGTCGCGACCGTATCGATCGCGGCGTCCGAGCCGAACTCGATCGTCGTGCGGTCATCGCTCAGCACCTGGGCGCCGTTCGAGAGGAAGAGGCCCTGCATGCACCAGCTGCCGCCGGTGATCACGCACGACGCGCTCATCGAGGGGGCACCGGTGGACTCGGTGATCTGCGCGGCGGCGTCTTCGATGATCAGGTCGATATCACTGACGGCGGCGGTGCTCTTGAAGGAGCGACCGACACCAGAGAGCTGGATCGTTCCCATGAGTCGCCTTCTGCAAGCGACCTGACGAACCGGGGCCTTCCCGCGAAATCCGCTTGCAGAGCTATTGCAATCGAGGAAAGTGAATTTCCTGCAAACGGAGTGTCAACGCCCATCGCCGTGGTCGATAACGTCTGGCACGTCGGATGCCTCGGCGTCGGAGCCGTCGTCGGCGACGATGTCGAGCACCTCTTCGCGCACCGCGAGGCGCGCGCGGTCGGCGGCGTCGCTCATGCGGTCGGCGACGGCGATCTGCAGGGCGTTGAGCACGAGCAGCTGTACGAGCCCGCTGCCGAGAATGCCTTGATCCCACGCCTGGAAGCGCGCACCGGCGACGAGCAGGTGGTCGGCGCGGGTGGTGAGCGGGGTACGGGCGAAGCTCGTGACCCCGATCACGGTGGCGCCGGCGTCGACGGCGGCGTCCGCAACCGCGAGGGTCACCGAGTTGGCGCCACTCGAGCTGACGATGAGGCACACATCACCGGGGGCGAGCACGCGGGCGGTGAGGTGGGCGACCACGCCGTCAGCGGGCGCTTCGCAGGGCCGGCCGTTGACGGCGAACGCGACGGCCGACGCCTGGGCGGCGGCGTGCGAGGCGCCGGTGCCCGAGATCAGCAGGCGCGGCGCGCGGGCGATGGCGTCGGCAGCGGCGTCGAACGCGACCGGGTCGATCGAGGCGAGCGCGGTCTGCAGCATCCCACCCGCCCCTCGGCCAGCCACCGCAGAAAGCCCTCGGTGCCGGCGGGTGCGTCGGGCGCGGCGGTGGCGTCGGCGGCGAGGTCACGCACGAGCAGCATGCGCAGGTGCTGAAAGCTGCGCAGCCCCAGCGCCTGGGCGGTGCGGCTGACGGTGGCCGGCGACGTGTTGGCGGCTTCGGCGAGGTCGGCGCCCGACATGTCGACCACGTCGTGGGGTCGCTCGGCGCAGATGCGGGCGACGCGCTGCGCGCTCGGTACGAGCGACGGCAGGATCGAGAGGATGTGGTCGATGGTTCCGCCGAGCGGCGGCTCGTTGAGGGGCGAGTTCATGTAGCCGGTGATCACCTTTCGGGTTCGCCGCACATCGTATGGGCGCAATGCGACCACGACCCCAACCATAGGTGAACGCAGCGTTCATCGCCTCCGCTATCCGCGAAAGGCAATTTCATGACCTCCCTGCGTCCGCTCGAGCTCCCGAACAGTGCCATGCCCGCAAGGAAGTCGGCCAAGGGTGACTCGACCGAAGACGCCCACCTCGAGCGCCGCGATGGCGCCTACGATGACCGTCCGTGCGAGCCAGAGCCACGTGATCTGTCGATCCCGGCGGTCAAGCGCTCGAACGTTCCGCACGTCGATGTTCCGCTGGCGGGGGCGCCGGGGCAGCAGACACCGGTAACCAACGACGCGAAGAAGCCTGCCACGACGATGACGCCCGCAGCGCGGAACCAGAGGGCGGGGGCGACGCGCGAAACTGATCCTGCTCATGGCCCGATCAGACCGATGGCCACTCAGACGTGAAAGGGGAGACATCGCGTAGCCGCGATCCAGCAGAGAAGCTGAGGCGCTGTGAAACCGCCGCCCACATGATCGCGACGGTCGGCCGGCGTCCGAAATGTCCATATGGACATCGCGTGGACATTTCAACTGCGAAATGGACATTTCAGAAAGATCCCTACA